>NZ_JBQTDC010000032.1:0-52983 GCF_052353045.1 Halomonas sp. AOP7-B1-5
AAAACCACAGTATTGGCATCATCAGAATGGCCAGCGATAGCCACATCCATCCTAGCTTATGAATAAACCCAGATAGCGGTAGCTGCGCCTGCTCATTGGGTAAAAAAAGGCCAATAATCCAGTTTGCGGGCCATACCTGCGTATAGGCCTGTAAACCTATTTGCCCGCTAAACAACTCACCAACGCCATCCCCCTGCCAACCGTCAAGCGCCTGATCCAATAAAGGGTTAGCCGCGGGAACCGCTATTTCAGTATTAATCAGGGTGACCTCCGGGTGATACAGTATGGTTCCAGAAGCAGTCGCCACACCGGCATAGCCTTGCTCACCTAGACGCACTTTCGCCAAACGGCTAAACAGCCCGCCTGAATCAAGACTGAGCACACCACCCACCATGCCCACGAACTCGCCGCTATCATTAATACGCGGCACGCTCACCAATACCATAGGTGCATTGCTGGCTCGACCTGTAAAAGGCTCACTCATGTGCGGCTGCCGCGTTCCACGCACCATTTTGAAAAACTCGGTATCAGACGTATCAAGCCCTACGCGTCCCACAACACTTGGCCAGTCAGCAATAACGCGCCCATCTCTACCAATCACCACAATGCCATCAAACCAGGCCATCATGGTATCGTTGTGGCGCAGCTCGTAACTTAGCCATTCGGGATCATCGCTATAGCCAATAATTCGGTCTAGACGCTGCAGTGCATCAATGCGTAACTCAACTTGCTGAGTGACCTCATCTGCCAAGAGCCGTGCTTCGTAGCGCAAGTGAGCCATATTGGTTTCAAGCACCAGGGTTTTACCCACCTGCCATGCCAAACCCAACAGCAGTGCAACCAGCAACAATAAGGTTCCTGAAAGTCCCAGCAGTAGCCGACCTTTCAGCGTCCTCAAAGAACGTATTTTCTTTAATGGGTAAGACAAGAGCACCTATTATCCTTTTTTGAATACTTCCCTGTACTTGCACACCACTCATTATTCGAGTTAATACTAAATTACCAAAAACATCATTATTGTGCGCGTTGATTAAAACAAAGTTAATTCTATTATTTTTAAACTATTCGATTATTTGTGCTATTTGGTAAAAATTAGTAAGTACTTACTGCGCTCAATTGATAAGCGCGCCGGTTTCACGTATGTTCGCTCGCCTAGCTTATTATCCCGTTACTAACGACGATCCTCTCATGGCGAAAAGCACGGCAGGTTACACATCAGCAGGCATTGGTAAAATAGACACGCTTCCCGCTCTGCTGTCTGAATTTAGCCACTTCTCACGCCTACGATCATTTCAAAAAAAGCCTGATGCCGTCATTGGCTGGGGCCTAAAACCGACAAGCCTTGCTGCCAGGCGTTATGCCAAACGTCACCGGCTACCTTATATCGCCCTGGAAGACGGCTTTTTACGCTCGCTTGGCCTTGGCGTGGCCGGCTTTCAAGCGCATAGCGTAGTGGTTGACCATACCGGCATTTATTATGATGCCTCACGGCCCTCGGATCTCGAAAACTGGCTAAATACCGCTTCGTTTACATCAGATGAAATTCATCATGCCGAGCGATGTATCAAGCAGCTCTCCCGCTATCGCCTTTCAAAATACAATCATGCACCGGACATTACTATAGACTACTCGCCCCTGGCGAGGGTGTTGGTAGTTGACCAAACCGCAGGTGATGCCTCGATTGAATTTGGCGGTGCAAGTGCAGAAAGTTTCGAGCGCATGCTGGAAGCCGCGTTGAACGACCATCCAGACGCTGAAATTCTGGTCAAAATACACCCAGACGTCATTGCCGGTAAAAAACAAGGGCACCTGTTAAACGCACAAAACCATCCGCGCTGTCGCTTGATTAGTGAAGATGTTAACCCCTGGGCGCTATTTGATCAGGTGGATACGGTGTATGTGGTTACCAGCCAACTGGGGTTTGAAGCTTTGCTGGCGGGCAAACGCGTTCACTGTTTTGGTTTGCCCTTCTATGCCAGTTGGGGATTAACCCAAGACCAAGTTCCCTGCTCACGACGACGTAAACAGCGGTCGCTAAATGAAGTGTTTGCGGCAGCCTATTTACGCTATACGCGCTACGCCAACCCCTACACGCTTAAGCCCTCTACATTAGAAGACACCATCGCACTAATTGCTGATCAAAAACGCCAGCAGGAGCGGCTGTGCGGCGAGTGGCTGGCGTGCGGCTTTTCATCCTGGAAGCGGCGTTTTATTCATCATTTTATGGGAGGCGCGGCGCAGCTTACCTATCAAGCGGCGCTGCCCAATAAGCCGCCTGCACAAAAACTTTTAGTGTGGTCCAGCCGTATTGACCCAAAATTCGAGCAGCAGCACGCAGCGCTAATGCCCCACATATGGCGAATCGAGGATGGTTTCATTCGCTCAGTGGGTTTGGGCGTGGATCTTACCCAGCCACTTTCGCTAGTGATTGACGCCCAGGGCATTTATTACGACCCGAACCAGCCAAGTGACCTGGAAACACTACTCCAGCACACAGCGTTTAGCGATGATCTGCTTGAACGAGCAGCGCAGCTGCGAGAGCGCTTGGTGGCGTTAAAGCTTTCCAAATACAACGTCCGCGGGCACAGCTCTATCGATTTGCCGTACAATAAGCGGATGATTTTGGTACCGGGCCAAGTCGAAAGTGACGCCTCCATCGCCATGGGCTCGCCTCAAATACGTACTAATAATGCGCTTTTAAAAGCGGTTCGCGCGGCCAACCCTGACGCCTACATCATCTATAAAGCACACCCTGATGTGATAAGTGGCGCGCGCATAGGGGCACTCGAACCCGATACCCAACGCCTGTATGATTTAGATGCCAGCCATATGGATATCGCGACACTATTAGAGCGCGTCGATGCGGTTCACACCATGAGTTCATTAACCGGATTTGAGGCACTATTACGCCACCGCGAGGTCGTAACCTATGGCATGCCTTTTTACGCTGGCTGGGGATTAACGCAGGATGCCATGCGTTGCGAGCGCCGTTCACGCCGTTTATCGCTCGATGCGCTGGTAGCAGGCACGTTAATTCTCTACCCGGGCTATGTAGACCCGTTAAGCCGCCAGCTTTGCAATGCGGAAACCGTCGTTAGTCTTTTAGAACAGGCAAGAACATACCAGCCGACGCTGACATGGAAGCAGCGTCTCTACCGGCTTTACCGTAATTTATTGATTGGAAGACATTGAGTTGAAGCAAAAGCGCGCATTCTTATTCTTACAAGGGGTCTGCTCGCCCTTCTATCAGCGTTTGGCACGTAGGCTTTCTGACGACGGCCACCGCGTGGTTAAGGTCAACTTCAACGCAGGCGATATTGCTTACTGGCAACGGACGCATAGTGAAAACCATTTATTTCGCGACCCATTAAGTGAACTGCCGGCCTATATTGAATCACTCTGGCAGCGCTACGCGATCACTGATCAGGTAATGTTTGGCGACCGTCGGCCTATTCACCGGCCTGCGGTTGATAATGCCCAAAAGGCTGGAGTGCGCACGCATGTATTTGAAGAGGGCTATTTTCGCCCTTTCTGGGTAACGCTTGAGCGCGATGGTGTTAACGGGCATTCGCTTTTACCCCGTGACCCCACGTGGTTCTATGAAACGGGTAAAGCGCTGCCTGAAATGCCCCCACCCGTGCGCTTTCGTTCATCGTTTAAGATTCGCGCCATGCACGATGTTGCCTATCATCTGGCGGGGTTAGCCAACCCGTTGGTGGCGCCGCATTATCGTAACCATGCGCCCATTACGGCGCCAGTCGAGTACGCTGGTTACATCAAGCGTTTTACGCTGTTGAAGCAGTGGAAAAAGCGCGACGCCCAGCGTATTAAAACGTTGATTGAAAGCGCCAAGCCTTACTTTATATTGCCGCTTCAGCTAAATACGGATGCCCAGATTCGTGACCACTCGCCTTATGCCAATATGCAGGAAGTGATGGATCATGTAATGGGGTCGTTTGCCGAGCATGCGCCTGGCGATGCGCTGCTGTGCATAAAAAACCATCCGCTGGATATGGGGCTGGTGAACTATGCCAACATCATTAAACAATTGGCCCAGTTTTACGGCCTGCAAGAGCGCATCGTCTATTTGGAGTCAGGTAATTTAGACACGCTTATCAAACATGCCTTGGGTACCGTAACGGTTAACAGCACCGTCGGGTTTGTTTCTCTGGAGAAGCAGTGCCCCACCTTCGCGCTGAGCGACCCGATCTACAACCTCGCCGGGCTTACCTATGAAGGAAGTCTGAATGAGTTTTGGAATCAGCCGCCCAAGCCAAGTCAGGAGCTTTTTAACTACTTCCGCAACACGGTGATGCATACCGTACAGGTCAACGGCGGTTTCTACTGCCAGCCCAGCATTGACCTCGCGGTCAACAATGCAGCCCACATACTGGAAGCCTGCCCATCGCCGCTGGAGAAATTACTTTGAGCATCGCGTCAACATCCGGCGCCCAGCGCTGCGTATTGATTACCGGGGCGACGGGCGCCATTGGCGGTGCGCTGGCAAAAGCCTACGCCAACCAGCACACCCATTTAGTGCTGCATGGCCGGCAGCAAGAGGCACTCTTGGCTCTAGCCGACACCTGCCGCGAACAGGGTGCACAAGTAACCACTGCCTCGGTCAATCTTACTGATGAGGCAGCGCTCGCGCAGTGGCTTCATGCCCTTTGTGCAGAGCACCTGCCGGATATCGTGATAGCCAACGCGGGTAAAAACACCCATCCCCAAGTATCAGGGTCGCTGGAACCCTGGGACGATGTGCAGGCCCTATTGGATATAAACCTCAAAACGCCAATCGCCATGGCTCAGCATTTGGTGCCCGCGATGCAGGCGCGGGGCAGCGGTCAGCTGGTGTTTATCAGTTCGCTTGCCGGGTGGCACGGCCTGCCTTCCACACCGACGTATAGCGCCAGCAAAGCAGGCATTAAAGCCTACGGCGAAGGCCTGCGCGGCCTGCTGGCCCCTCACGGCATCGGTGTGACCGTGATAATGCCTGGCTATGTAACGTCACCCATGTGCAACGCCATGCCCGGCCCCAAGCCGTTCGAATGGCCACCGGAGCGGGCAGCCAAGGTAATCAAACGCGCGATCGATGCTAACCGGGCGCGCATTAGCTTCCCTTTCCCGCTTAATTTCGGCACCTGGTGGCTGGCGGTACTTCCTGCTGGGGTTTCCCAGTGGCTGATCAAACGTCTGGGCTTTGATCATATTGACCACTCAGGGGGTGGCTAAGATGACCACCTCACTGTCTATTCAGCTACTATTTCAGCTACTATGGCCTCTATTAACAGGCCTGCTTGGAACGATCGTTTTTGAAGCGCTGCTTAGCCCGCGCCCTCAACCGCTTTGGCGGCGCGGCTTGGCGGCCAACAGCGTGCACCTGGGCAGTTGGCTATTGCTGTTTGGCGTATTTGTTTTAGTGCTTCAGCGCCCCTGGTTTGCGGTAATTTTTATTCTTTCACTACAGCTTGTCGTCGTTCAATCCAGCAATACCAAATCACGCACGCTGAACGAACCGTTTATTTGCCACGATTTTGAATACTTCTGGGATGCTATTCTTCATCCCCGCCTTTATGTACCTTTTTTTGGTACTGGCCTTGCCATTGCCGCGATTGGTGCGGGAGCGGCAGCTATTGGGGCGTTTGTGTATTGGGAGCCTTCGCTAGTATCGCGCTGGGGCGGGCAGCGTTTTATTACCCACTGCTTGCTGATAAGCGTGTCAGGCGTGCTGCTGATTACGCTGGGTTGGCGAGCGCTTGCGCCAATTACGCTGAACCCTGTTGATGACATGAACCGTCTGGGGCTATTCGCAAGCCTTTGGGCCTACGGCGTTGCGTTAATGCGCTCCTCCGCGCCCGCACCGGAACAATCGCCGTTTTATCAGTTAGCCCATCATCTGAAAGAAGACCACCGCACACCGTTACACGGCGATGCTTCATCAGAAGCACGGCCCAATGTCGTGTTGGTGCAAAGCGAATCGTTTTTTGATCCGCGCCCCTGGTATGCAGATGTCAGCGGCAGCTTGTTAACGCATTTTGATGCGACGCGTAAGCAAGCCCTAGAGCATGGGGAGCTAAGTGTGCCTGCCTGGGGCGCCAATACCGTGCGCACGGAATGCGCGGTACTCACCGGGCTTTCACCCAGCGCCTGGGGGCCGCGCCAATTTAACCCCTATCGCACGCTGTCACGTCATCCACTTCCCAGCCTTGCGAGCACGTTTCAGGCAGCGGGTTACCGTACGGTATGTATTCACCCCTACCCCGCCAGCTTCTATATGCGTCATAAAGTGATCCCCCTCTTAGGGTTTGATCAGTTCATCGATATCAGCAGTTTTGAGAGCAGCGATAAGCAAGGCCAGTACATTGGCGACTTAGCCGTGGCACGAAAGGTTGGACGACTGCTTGAAGATAGCGATAATAGACCGTTTTTTGTATTCGTCATTACCATGGAAAACCATGGCCCGCTACACTTGGAAGCGCCTCAGCAAGAAAGTTTAGCGGCTACGCTGCCCACAGCGCCCTGGCCACTGCCCACGCACATGCGCGATTTATCTGTGTATTTGCGCCATTTGGGCGAGGCCGACAAAATGCTGGCCAATGTCAAAACCGCCCTGAATGAGGCTAAAAGGCCGGGGCTGCTAGGCTGGTATGGCGATCATGTGCCGATTCTACCGGCAGCGTATGAATACTTTTCACCGCCTAAAGGTCATACCCCGTACATGATATGGTCAACGGAATTGCCCAGTCAGTCTCAGGTACGATCATGCGATACAGCGCAACACCAGCATGAGCCGTACGCGCTGGAAGCCAGCGAACTTGGCGTCCAGCTATTTAAACAAGCGTTTGGACGCGGTATAAGTAGCGATGTAATCAAGGCAGAACCAGAACCTCAGGAGCAAGAATGACTAAACGCGTTGCCATTATCGGCGCCGCCCATCGTTTCCCCGGCACCACCCCTGAAACGTTCTGGCAGGACCTGCAAGCCGAGAAAGATTTAGTTACCCAAGTGGCGCCTGACCGCTGGAGCCATGACGCCTTCTGGCACCCGGACAAACGCCATCCCGGCACCAGCGTCACGTTTGCCGCGGGTAGCCTTGGTGATATTAGTGGATTCGATGCTGAGTTCTTTGGTATTTCGCCCCGCGAAGCGGCCAATATGGACCCTCAGCAGCGCATGCTGCTAGAGCTCGCCTGGGAAACCATGGAAAGCGCTGGCATCGTGCCAAGCAGCCTGCGTGGCAGCCAGTGTGGAGTGTTCCTAGGCGTTGCCAGCCTTGATTACTCGTACCGTATGGCCGATGACATGGCGGCCATCGATGCCTCGACCGCCACGGGCAACACATCCAGCATTGCCTCAAACCGTCTGTCTTACGTGTTTGACCTGCATGGCCCCAGCATGTCGTTGGATACGGCTTGCTCATCATCCATGGTCGCATTTCACCAGGCCTGCCAGTCTATTCGCAGCGGTGAAACCAACATGGCGCTGGCCGGCGGCATTAGCCTTCACCTTCACCCGTACGGTTTTATTATTTTCTCCAAGGCGAGCATGCTGTCGCCGACCGGTCGCTGCCAGGTGTTCGATGAAGCGGGCAACGGCTACGTACGCTCTGAAGGCGCCGGGCTTTTCCTGCTCAAAGACTACGACCAAGCCATCGCTGACGGCGACAATATTTTGGCAGTAGTGGCGGGCTCGGCAGTTAATACCGATGGCCATAAATCGGGCATCACGGTGCCCAACCCTACCGCCCAGATCGACCTGATGCGCCGTGCCTACGCGCAGGCAGGGATTGCGCCCGATGAGATCGACTACCTGGAAGCTCACGGCACGGGCACCGCCGTGGGTGATCCGATAGAAACTCGCGCCATTGGCGAAGCCTTGGGCAAATATCGTCAAACGCCGCTCCCGATTGGCTCTATTAAAAGCAACGTCGGTCACCTGGAAACCGCGTCAGGGGTAGCCGGTCTTGCCAAAGCACTTTACAGTTTGCAGCACCGCGAAGTGCCCGCCACCATCGGTATTCGTAAGCTTAATCCGCGCATTAAATTTGATGAATGGAACCTGCACGTCGTCACCAAAGCCCAGCCCCTGAAAAAAGAGGGTCGCCTGGTGATCGGGATTAACTCGTTTGGCTTTGGCGGCGCTAACGCCCACGTCATTCTGGAAAGTGCGCCTGAAAAATTACCAGCGCCCAGCCAAGCGCCCGCCCACGCCGTGCCTATTCGGCTAAGTGCCAAAAGCCAGGAAGCGCTTACCGCGACGGCCCAGAATCTCGCGGCGCACTTTACCGCCAGCCATAATCAAGACAGCGCTAATGATGGCAGCAATGCGTTTTACGATATTGCCCATACGCTATTCCATCATCGTGAACAGCACGCATTTGGTGCGCTCTGCTTTGCTAAAACGCCAGAAGAGGCCGCCGCGGCGCTAAACCAATACGCCGAGGGGGAGACCACAAGCGTCACCACCCTGGAGCGGCTAACCAATGCCCGCGGGCCTGTGTTTGTGTATGACGGCAACGGCTGCCAATGGGAAACCATGGGCCGTGACCTGCTCGAGTCGGCCCCGGTATTTGCCGAGGCAATTGATCGTGTAGATGCTCTGTTCCAGCAGTACGGCGATTTTTCACTACGCGCCGAGCTTACCGGTCAAAACGGTGAGAACCGCTTCGAGCTTACCGAAATTGCCCAGCCCGCTCTTTTTGCGCTGCAGGTAGCGTTAACCGAATGGCTTAAAGCGCAAGGCGTCCTGCCGACAGCGGTATTTGGACACAGCGTGGGTGAAGTCGCCGCCGCCTGGGCATCGGGCGCGTTAAGCCTTGAAGACGCGGTAAAAGTGATCTATTACCGCAGCTTCTATCAAGGCAAAACCCGGGGCATGGGTGGCATGACCGCGGTTGCCATGAGCGCTGAGGACATTGCCCCCTTGCTTGCCAAACCAGAATTCAATCAGGTGTGTCTGGCAGGTATTAACAGCCCTAAAGGGATTACGCTGGCCGGTGAGAACGACCAATTAACCGCGCTTGAGGCAGCCTTAAGCGAGCAAAGCACCTTTGCCAAACGCCTGCCTTTGGATTATGCCTTCCATAGCCCGGCCATGGACAGTATTCAAAGTGGCGTGATTGATGCATTAAGCACGATTACGCCACGTGAGACGCAGCTCCCCTATTACTCAACCGTCACTGGCGAACTCAGCCAAGGTAGCGCCTTAGGTGCTACCTATTGGTGGGAAAATATCCGCGAACCGGTCCTATTCGATCACGCCGCGACCGCGCTGATTAAACAGGGTTATAACGTTTTTGTAGAGATTGGCGCTCACCCCATCCTGCGTCGCTATCTTAATGAGTCACTGCGCCAGCAAGAGCGTAACGGGCTGGTGATTGGCACGATCGAGCGTCACAAACCCGGCCTTGAAAAACTTCAGCAAAGCGTTAGCCAGCTGCTATTGAGCGGGCTAACGTTTGATATACGCCATATCTTCCCCGTGGAAGGCCAGCGCGTATTACTGCCGCGCTACACATGGCAGCGCACACGCCATTGGGTCAACAGCACCGAAGACGGCCAAGGCCTGCTTTCCCGCTACTACCAGCATCCGCTGCTGGGTTATCCGCTGGCACAGCAAGAACACACCTGGGAAAGCCAGCTGGATACCAAACGCCAGCCCTGGCTTGCCGACCATGTAGTGGGTGAAGGCGCGGTATTCCCAGGGGCAGGCTTTGTTGAGTTAACTCTGGCCGCCGCGCTGCAGCAGAAAGATACCCCGCTTTTAGATATCGAAGAGCTGGAAATTCGCGCACCGTTGCTGCTGGACGGCCCCAATGGCCGCACCTTGCGCTTATCGCTTAACCCGGATGACGGGCGCATCGCCATTCACTCCCGCGAGCCGGCCACCGGCGTTGAGTGGCAGTTGAACGCAGTAGCACGCAACATGCACGAAAGCCGCGGCTTTCTGCTCAATCGCCAAGCGCCAGCACTGCCTACGCGCGCGCCGGATTACACCCTGGCGGATCACTTACACCTGGCTGAGCGCATCGGCCTGCATTACGGCCCTGCGTTCCAGGCGATCAGCCACGGTTGGATCGAAGATAACGCCGTGATCGGTGCTATCGACTTATCCAGCGACGTTCAGGCACAGCTATCGACGCTTCACGTGCACCCAGGCATTCTGGATAGTGCTTTCCAGATGTTTATTCCGCTGCTGGCACAGCACAGCGAATTTGCCGCCCAGCTTGCATTTGTTCCCGTTCGAGTAGGCCGTATACAGGTCAATACCCAGGCCGGCACGCCGGTACTGGCCCGTGCTGTGATGGGCAAACGTGCACCCCACTCGTTTACCGCTGACTTCGAACTTTATGACGCGGCAGGTAACGCCGTTGCCGTGCTGAGCCAGACACGCTTCAAGGCGATACGCCTGAACCGCGCTCACCACCAGCAGCTTAGCTACCTGGATGTTGAGCTGACGCCAGCGCCGCTTAGCGCTTCGCCGCTTCCCCTGCCTGCCGAGGCATTAAGCCGCCTGGCGGGGCTGGGCGATCGTTACGCGACGCATACCGGCCAGCGTTATGCTCAGGAAGTCGCCCCATTACTGGATAGCCTCAGCGAAGCATTTGCCCAGCAAGGCTTTACCGTCGAGGGTAACGACGAAGCCCTGCCGCCTGAAACGATCTGGCAACTGCTGGTACAGGACTACCCTGACTACTTTGCGCCGATTCACCTGGTAGGCCGGCTCGGCCTGCATCGTCAGGCGCTGCAAAATGGCTCTACCCAGCTAGATACGCTGGGTATTTCGACAGAGCACCTGGCAAGACTTAACCGCGTGCTGGTTGGCGAAAGCGGCTGGCAGGTGCTTGCCAGCGAGCTGGGCAGCCTAATGGAAGCATCGCTTGGCGCCTTGGGTGCAAGCGAGCGCTTACAGCTGCTTGAAGCTGGCCCATGCGCACCGGCGCTGGGGCAACGCCTGCTGGAACAGCTGGCCGGCTCACCGCTAGCCGATAATCATCACTATCGGGTGATCACCACGCATGACAGCGCACGCCATCAGGCCGAGCAGTTGCAAGAGCGTTACCCGTTAATTGATGTGCAGTCGTTGGATGATGCGCCACCGACGTTAGCAAACGCAGAAAAAGCCCAGCTAGCCTTTATCAGCGCGGATGCCACCCAGCCTGCCCGCACGTATCAGTTGATTGAAGCCCTACCAGCGCAGCTAGCGCCTGGGGCACATATCATGATGGTGGGCGTTGCCCCCAGCCGCTGGCTAGACGATGTGCTAGCCACGCCGGGGATTGATCAAACGGCTCTGGAACCCGCCACGGTAAGCGAGTGGCTAAGCGCCCAAGGCTTTAGCGTTTCAGCCCCTATCGAGCTTGAAGAAAGTGATACCGGCGCGTATCTGCTGCATGCCCAGATGCCCGAATCGTCATCTGCACAGGCAACGGGAAGCAGCGCGAATGCAGCTTGCCAGCTAATCGTGACCGATGACGCCAACCAAGCGCTCGCGGCGCGCCTTGCCAACGCGCTTACCGCGCGTCAGGCAAGCGTGATCGTTGAGCAAAGCGACGGCTCGCCCAGTGAACTGTTACAAAATTCGCTGGATGAATGGGGTGAAGCTCTCCAAACGCTGAATGTGATTGATCTGCGCGACCTTGGCAACACCGGCACCGCCGCGCAAACGCTGCGCTGCCACCGTGCTCAGCAGTGGAGCCTGGCTCTGGAAGCCGCTGGGCTTGCCTCGGCAACGCTATGGTTGACCACTCAAGGCGTTAGCGTGCTGTGGCAGTCGCAGCACACGCAAGCCCACATGTTTGATGATGCCGCATTCTGGGGCTTTGGCCGCTCGCTTGCCAATGAAGCCGTTGGCCATACCGCCAGCCTGCTGGATATCCCTGACGACGTCAGTGATGCTGCGCTAAGTGCATGGGTCGAGTCGTTGACCGCGCCGGATAGCGAAAACGAAGTCGTCATTAATGCTAACGGTGAGCGCTTTGCCACCCGTCTGCGCACCTTGCCGGCACCGGCGCCTCAACAGGTAGTTGACGGCACCTCAGCGCGGCAGGCAATGACCCTCGGCTTTGCTCTTCCCGGCCAGTTGCGCCAGCTGCAGTGGCGTCCGCGTGAGCTGCCCGCGCTCAAGGCCGATGACGTTGAAATCAAGGTAAAAGCCACGGGGCTTAACTTCCGTGACGTGATGTACACCCTCGGCCTGCTGTCTGATGAAGCGATCGAGAACGGTTTTGCCGGGCCGACGCTCGGCCTTGAGTTCTCCGGCGAAGTCGTCGCTGTCGGTGATAACGTCACTCACGTAGCCCCAGGCCAAGCCGTGGTTGGTTTTGGCCCGGCAAGCTTCAGTGACCGGCTGATTGCCAGCCAGCACGCGGTGGCGCCGCTGCCGGAAGGCGTAAGCTACGCTGCCGCCGCGACCATCCCCACTACGTTCTTTACCGTGTACTACGCGCTAAAACACCTGGCACGCCTGGAGCCGGGCGAAAAAGTCCTGATCCATGGTGCAGCGGGCGGCGTAGGCATTGCCGCGCTGCAAATCGCCCAGTGGCTTGGCGCGGAAATTTACGCCACGGTAGGTTCTGAAGAGAAGCGTGACTTTTTACGCCTGATGGGCGTTGAGCGCCTTTATGATTCACGCTCGCTGACCTTTGCTGAAGAGATCCTTGAAGATACCCAAGGTGAAGGTGTCGATATCGTACTGAACTCGCTTGCCGGAGAAGCCATCAACCAAAACCTGCGCGCCCTGCGCCCTTTTGGTCGATTCCTGGAACTGGGTAAACGCGATTTCTACGAAAATACACATATCGGCCTGCGCCCGTTCCGCAATAACTTAAGCTATTTCGGTATCGACTCTGACCAGTTGATGAAGGTACAGCCCGCCCTTACCCAGCGTTTGTTTGGGGAAATGATGGCGCTGTTTAACGACGGCACGCTCAGCCCGCTACCGTTTACCGCGTTTAGCCATAGCCAGGTGATCGATGCCTTCCGCTATATGCAGCAAGCGCGCCAGATCGGCAAAGTCGTCGTTACCTACGAGCAGCCCATTGCGCCGCCCAAGAACGAGGCGCTTGGCTGTGAAACGCTAAACCTTAGCGGCGATGGCAGCTACCTGGTGACCGGTGGCCTGGGCGGGTTCGGTCTTAAAACCGCTCAGTGGCTGGTCAGTAAAGGCGCTCGCCAGCTAATTCTGCTTAGCCGCAGCGGCCCTTCCAGTGAAGAAGCGCAAGCCGCTATCACCGAATTCGACGCCCAAGGCGTCAAGGTGATGGCAGTTGCCTGCGACATTACCGACCGCGATGCGCTGGCGAACGTCCTGACACGTGCCAACGCTGAGCTTGGCCCGCTGCGCGGTATCGTGCACGCCGCCACGGTGATCGACGACGGCTTGATTCGCAACCTGAATGCCGAGCGTATTCAAAAGGTATTAACACCCAAAATTGAAGGCGCCCGCCATCTGGATGCGTTAACACGAGACGAGCCGTTGGATTTCTTTATCCTCTACTCATCAGCGACTACGCTCTTCGGCAACCCAGGCCAGGCCAATTACGTGGCCGCCAACCACTGGCTTGAAGCGTTTGCAGCTGCCCGCCGGGCAGTTGGTCTTCCTGCGACCTGCGTACGCTGGGGCGCGATTGAGGATGTCGGCTTCCTGGCCCGCAACACGCGTACGCGTGATGCGCTGCAAGAGCGCTTAGGCGGTTCTGCCCTGCGCTCTGATGATGCGCTTAACGTGCTTGAGCAAATGCTGGTAACTCCCGGGCCAAGCCTTGGCGTACTGGAGCTTGAGTGGGGAGCGCTGGCCCGCTTCTTGCCGACGGCCAATGCGCCGCGCTTTAACGAGATAGCCCGCGCCAGTGATGACGATAACAGTCATGAAAGTGATGATGATATCAGCGCCCTGCTTGCCGACCTTTCGCCGGAAGAACTGCACACCACGGTGACAGAGCTACTTCGCGCAGAGCTTGCGAGTATTCTGCTGATTGAAGAAGAGAAGATTGACGTTAATCGCTCGGTCTACGATATGGGCTTTGACTCGTTGATGGGCGTTGAGCTGATGACCGCAATCGAAAACCGCCTGGGCGTTCAGGTGCCGGTCATGGTGCTCAGCGAAGCCTCAACGCTTAACAAGCTCGCCGGTGTGCTGATTAAAAAGCTCCACCAGCATGACGATGATGTTGAAGAAGCACCGCAAGATGCGTTAGCCTCTCTCGCCGCTCGCCACGGGGCTGACGGGCTCTCTGAGCCTGCCTCAACATCATCGACGACCGAGACACCATGACCGCCAAGCGCTCTGATTTAAAACGGCAGCTGTTGGAACAGGCACGTAAACGCAACACGCCACGCGCCACCAACGCTGCCAGCTCCTCTCCAGGCTACGACACATCCTCAAGCCCGGTGCCCGAGCGCTTTACGCGATTTGATGCCCACCCTGGCTATCAGCAGCTTGCCATGCTGCGCCAGGGCGCCGAACAGTTGGGGTTGAAAGACCCCTTCTTCAAAGTGCACGAAGGCGTTGCCGGAGCAACCAGCGTTATTCAAGGGCAGCCCTGCATCAACTTCGCCAGCTACAACTACCTTGGCTATTCAGGCGACCCACGCGTTAACCAGGCGGCCAGCGATGCAGTGGCTCGCTATGGCACGTCGGTATCCGCCAGCCGGGTAGTCTCGGGTGAACGGCCGATTCACCGTGAGCTTGAACAGGCCATCGCCAAGGCTTACCAGGTCGATGATGCGGTTGCGTTTGTTAGCGGGCATGCCACTAACGTTTCAACGCTTGGCTATCTGCTGGGGCCTAAAGATCTCGTGCTCCACGATGAGTATATTCACAACAGCTCATTGGTCGGCGCGCAGCTTTCCGGTGCCAAGCGGATGTCGTTTGCGCATAACGACCCCGACGCGCTAGATGCGCTGCTTAGCCGCCATCGCCATCAGTTTGAACGTGTGATTGTAGTCATCGAAGGGCTTTACAGCATGGATGGCGACATCCCTGATCTGCCGCGCTTTATTGAGCTTAAAAAGCGCCATCAGGTATGGCTGATGGTCGATGAAGCGCACTCTTTCGGCGTTATGGGCGATAGTGGCTTAGGGCTTCACGAGTACTTTGCCATCGACCCGTGTGATGTAGATATCTGGATGGGCACCATGAGCAAAACGCTCTCCGGATGCGGCGGTTATATTGCGGGTAATAAAGCCCTGGTAGAAACGCTGCGCTACTTTGCGCCGGGCTTTTTATACAGCGTGGGAATGCCTGCCCAAGTGGCTGCGCCATCCATCAAAGTGCTTGAGCTAATGCAGCAGGAGCCGGAGCGGGTGGAAAAACTTCACACGATTTCGCGCTATTTCCTGCAGCAAGCCCAAAAGCACGGCATGGATACCGGCCATAGCATAGGTGCTGCCGTAGTGCCCATTATTGTGGGCAGCTCGCCATTGGCGGCGCATCTTTCGCATACGCTGCTTGAGCAATACCACATCAACGTGCAGCCGATCCTGCATCCGGCCGTGCCTGAAAAGAGTGCCCGACTGCGGTTTTTCCTATCCTATGCCCACACTCAGGAGCATATTGATCAAACGTTAGATGCCCTGGCCGCCCTGCTCGCCCAAGCCAAAAGCTAACCCTATGGAACCCAGTCACATAGCGTCCGGCAGCGAAGAAGGCACCTCCGCCAGCTGGTACGTCATTCAGTGTAAAGGCAGTGAATCATTTCGCGCCGCCGAGCACCTCACTAACCAGGGTTATGAGGTGTTTCATCCGGTGCTGGATGTTAAACGCAGGCGCCAGGGCAAGCTTGTCACCGTGACCGAGCCTCTATTCCCCTACTATCTGTTTATTCGCCTTGACCAAGTAGTGAGCAACTGGCGGCCCATTCGCTCGACACGAGGCGTACTGCGCCTGCTCACCTTTGGTAATAACCCCGTAAGCGTACCCAGCGCACTAGTAGAGACACTTCGCGCCCAGCCCCACCGCCAGGAAGGCAGCCACACCTACTTCAGCGCGGGTGAGAAGGTCACTATTACCGAAGGCCCTTTTAAAGATCTGGAAGCCATATTCGAGCGCTGCAAAGGGGAAGAGCGCGCTATTGTGCTGCTCAACGTACTTCAGCGGCCTCAGCACCTTAATGTGCCTCTGGATCAGTTGCGGAAGCCGTGAGTGGTGAGCATAAACCTTAGCGGCATCTAGGCAAGCGCACGCTTGCTTAGCCTAAGTATCAAAAGACGTTCATAAGCTTATCCTGCTAATGTTGAGCCATAAACAAACATTGGCCTGCCTGGCACTTCCAGGCATAAGGATGCTCGTTAATGAATCTCGACCCTCATTACTACCCCACCGCGTCTCGGCGTATGGTCACTTTCGGTAAACGCGGCATGGTAGCCACTTCCCAATCGCTGGCTGCCCAAGTAGGCGCAGACATTTTGCGCCAAGGCGGCAATGCAATTGATGCAGCCATCGCCACAGCGGCCGCGCTTACCGTCGTTGAACCTACCTCTAATGGTATCGGTAGCGATGCGTTTGCCCTGGTATGGGTCAACGATAAGCTGCACGGTTTAAATGCCAGCGGCAGAGCCCCGATGGGCATAAGCGGAGAAGCCCTGCGTGCGCTTGGCCATGAAGAAATGCCCGCACACGGGTTAATCCCCGTTACCGTGCCGGGCGCCCCGGCTGCCTGGGCCACACTTTCCGAGCGATTTGGCAAACTGCCCCTGCCAACGCTGCTGGCCCCTGCAATTGCCCTTGCCGAAGAGGGCTTCGCGGTTTCGCCGGTGGTGAGTCAGCTTTGGCAAAAAGCCTACACCCGCTACAAGCAGTACGACCGCCCGGAGTTTGCGCCCTGGTTTGAGCACTTTGCCCCAGAAGGCCACGCCCCCAAGGCGGGTGACATCTGGCGCTCGCCGGATATGGCCAAAACGCTTCGCGCTATTGCCCAAAGCGGCGCCAAGGCGTTTTACCAAGGCGAGCTAGCCGATGCCATGGACGCCTTCTCGCGCGAGCATGGTGGTTTTCTGCGCAAGGAAGACCTTGCGGCCTTCAGATCAGAATGGGTCGATCCGATCAACGTCCGTTATCAAGGTCACGATATCTGGGAAATCCCACCCAACGGCAGTGGCTTGATCGCCTTGCAGGCGCTCGGTATTTTAGAAGCGCTTGGCGATGAGCCCCATGATCCGGTTGAAACGCTGCATCGACGTATCGAAGCCACCAAACTTGGCTATGTGGATGGCCTACGTTATATCACCGAGCATAGCGATATGACGCACAGCGTCGAGCAATTGCTCGCCCCGCGCTATCTAGAACAGCGCGCCGCCCTTATAGGCGAACAAGCCATTGATCCACTGCATGGCAACCCGCTACTAGGCGGAACGGTTTACCTGGCAACCGCCGACGATGAAGGCAATATGGTGTCTTTTATCCAAAGCAATTTTGAAGGGTTTGGCTCGGGCATTGTGGTACCCGGCACGGGCATCAGCCTGCAAAACCGCGGCTGGTCTTTCTCGCTTGATGAACAACACGCCAACGTGCTGCGCCCCGGAAAGCGCACTTACCACACGATTATTCCCGGGTTTATTACCAAGGATAACCGGGCGGTTGGCCCCTTCGGTGTAATGGGTGGGTATATGCAACCCCAAGGCCACGTACAGGTAGTGGCCAGCATGCTGGCAGATAAGCTCAACCCCCAGGCTGCGCTGGATCTTCCCCGTTGGAAATGGGTGGCAGGCAAAACCGTTGAGGTAGAACCAGGCTTCCCCGACCATCTCGCCCAAGCGCTTGAGCGGCGCGGTCATCATATTGTCCGGAGCACCGATGCACTCACGTTTGGCCGTGGGCAGATCATTCTACGCAATGCAGAAAATGGCGTGCTTCAAGGCGGCACCGAGCCACGCGCCGATGGCGCGGTATTGCCCGTTTAATTCCAATTCAAGCTAAGGCGGCCCAATGCCGCCTTGTTATTCACTAACACCCTCCAGCATTGATGGCTCAAACACTGCCGCGGATGCGCGTACCTCGCCTTCGTTACCCACGCGACGATTCGCGCCCCTACCAAATATGGCACTGTTCAAATGTAGCGCGGCGTAAGCGTCAGCGCACCCGCGGGAGCAGCGCGAAGCGGTGCCAGAGTTGGGTGGCACGGCCCGGGCGGCTTGGCAGCCGCCATTCGCGGGTGCCGCATTTGCTCGTACCTCGCAAGATTTGTTACCACGCGCTACGATTCTCACACCTATCAAACATGGCACCGTTCAAATGTAGCGCGGTGTAAGCGCCAGCGCACCCGCAGCGGCGGCCCGGCGCGGGAGCAGCGCGAAGCGTTGCCAAGGTTGGGTGGCACGGCCCGGGCGGCTTGGCAGCCGCCATTCGCGGGTGCCGCATTTGCTCGTACCTCGCAAGATTTGTTACCACGCGCGACGATTCACGCCCCTATCAAAAATGGCACCGTTCAAATGTAGCGCGGCGTAAGCGTCAGCGCACCCGCAGCGGCGGCCCGGCGCGGGAGCAGCGCGAAGCGGTGCTGGGGTTGGATGGCACGGCCAGAGAGCTTGGCAGCCGCCATCCGCGGATGCCGCATTTGCTCGTACCTCGCAAGATTTGTTACCACGCGCGACGATTCACGCCCCTATCAAACATGGCACCGTTCAAATGTAGCGCGGTGTAAGCGTTAGCGCACCCGCGGGAGCAGCGCGAAGCGGTGCCAGGGTTGGATGGCACGGCCCGGGCGGCTTGGCAGCCGCCATCCGCGGGTGCCGCATTTGCTCGTCCCTCGCAAGATTTGTTACCACGCGCGACGATTCACGCCCCTATCAAATATGGCACTGTTCAAATGTAGCGCGGTGTAAGCGTCAGCGCACCCGCGGGAGCAGCGCGAAGCGGTGCCAGAGTTGGGTGGCACGGCCCGGGCGGCTTGGCAGCCGCCATCCGCGGGTGCCGCATTTGCTCGTCCCTCGCCTTTGTTACCACGCGCGACGATTCGCGCCCCTATCAAATATGGGCACTGTTCAAATGTAGCGCGGTGTAAGCGTCAGCGCACCCGCAGCGGCGGCCCGGCGCGGGAGCAGCGCAAAGCGATGCCAGGGTTGGATGGCACGGCCAGGGCGGCTTGCAGCCGCCATCCGCGGGTGCCGCATTTGCTCGTACCTCGCAAGATTTGTTACCACGCGCGACGATTCACGCCCCTATCAAATATGGCACTGTTCAAATGTAGCGCGGCGTAAGCGTCAGCGCACCCGCGAGAGCAGCGCGAAGCGGTGCCAGAGTTGGATGGCACGGCCGCAGCGCAGCATCAGCCCGCCTGTGGTAGTCACCCCTTTAGCGCTATACACCAACAATTCTGCATCAAAAACCGGAAACGTTTAATTACTGTTAGTTAGAAAATACTAATAAAATAGTTTCGAGCGAAAATCTTTCAACTTTAGTCTAAATTTTTATATTTTTTTACTCATTCCGAAACGACATAGGGTATGCAAAAAAGCGCATCAGCCGTTTAATACTTGAAAGAGCTGGCCAGCTAACAACGTTTTTAATCCCTATTAAATGGTACTTTTTCATGCCTTATGTTCACGACACGCTGACCCGCTTAAAGCTTAGCAGCCCCGCTCAAGTTGAATTTTACCAAGCCGCTGAAGAAGTTCTGGAATGCCTGCGTCCGCTGTTTGAGCGCCAGCCGCACTATCTTAAGCACAGCATTATTGAGCGGATGGTAGAACCCGAACGCCAGATCATGTTCCGCGTTTGCTGGCTAGATGACTCAGGACAAGTGCGGGTAAATAAAGGCTACCGCATTCAGTTCAACTCAGCGCTTGGCCCGTATAAAGGCGGCTTACGCTTTCACCCAAGCGTAACGGCAGGCACCATCAAATTCCTGGGTTTTGAACAAATCTTTAAAAACGCCTTAACCGGGCTACCTATTGGCGGCGGCAAAGGCGGCTCTGACTTTGACCCGAAGGGCAAATCAGACAACGAAATCATGCGTTTCTGCCAGGCCTTCATGTCGGAACTTTACCGTCATATCGGCCCTACTCGCGATGTGCCGGCGGGTGATATCGGCGTTGGCGCGCGCGAAATTGGCTATATGTACGGGCAATACAAACGCCTCACCGGTCGCTATGAAGGCGTATTAACCGGCAAGGGCTTGAACTGGGGCGGCTCTCTAGGCCGTAAAGAAGCCACTGGTTATGGCGCAGTTTACTTCGCGCAAAACATGCTGGCCGACCGTGGCGAAAGCCTTGAAGGTAAAGCCTGCCTGGTATCCGGCGCGGGTAACGTGGCCATTTACACTATTGAAAAGCTTTATGAACTGGGCGCCACCCCCATTACCTGTAGCGACTCTCGCGGCACGATTCACGACCCCAACGGTATCGATCTTGAGCTTCTTAAGCAGCTCAAAGAAGTAAAGCGTGTATCGCTTGAAGAGTACCTAAGCGAACGTCCTGACGCCCACTACATTAGCGCGCGGGATTACCCGCAAGGTGGTCATGCGGTTTGGCACATTAAAGCGGATGCTGCATTCCCGAGCGCTACGCAAAACGAGTTAACCGAGCTTGATGCCAAAACGCTACTCGCCAACGGGGTTAACTGTGTAAGTGAAGGCGCCAATATGCCCTCCACCACCGAGGCAGTTGACTGCTTCCTAGCCGCTAAGATTGCCTACGGCCCAGGCAAAGCGGCTAATGCTGGCGGCGTGGCGACTAGTCAGCTAGAAATGGCGCAAAACAGCAGTATGGAACAATGGCCGCTTGAAAAAGTTGACCAGAAGCTTAAAGAGATAATGACCAATATTTACCAGCAGTGCTCCACCACGGCAGAAGAGTTCGGCGACCCCACCAACCTGGTACTGGGCGCCAATATTGCCGGGTTCAGAAAGGTCGCAGATGCCATGATAGAGCAAGGAGTAATGTGATCGCCTTCCTCTGCTAGATCGCTTACACTGGCACTGGCGAACAGTCCTCCCTTTTCGGGGAGGGCTGTTTTTATTGATAGGTACAAAAATCGTTTATTTACTGTTTAATTGAAGTACACGATTGATTTCATTGCTTTCTAAGGAGAGTAACCATGGGGCAGCGTCCTCCCATTATTATTAACCGTCTTGATGCAGAACGCTTGCAGCGCTTGATTGATAACGCAAGCGATAAAGAGCTTGCCGTAGCCACGCTGCTCGAGGAAGAGTTAGCCCGCGGGGAAGTGATTGATCCCAAGGATATTCCTGACAACGTGGTCAGCATGAATAGCCAAATTCGCTTCACCGATTTAACCCGCGGGCGCCAAATGGTACGCACATTGGTTTACCCCCATGCGCTAAGCACGGTGGAAGACGGTATCTCAGTGATGGCCCCGATTGGCGCTGGCCTTATCGGCCTTAAAGTAGGCGATATTATCGACTGGCCGCTGCCTAACAATGCTGAAGCACGCCTTCGCATTGATGCCATCTTATGGCAGCCCGAACGCGAACAGCAGTTTCATCGTTAAGCATTTTTTGCCCCTCCTTTCGCGCCTGGCCAGAGTCGTCAGGCGCTGTAGTCGATGCGCCCAAGGTTGCTTACGCACTACATTTAATACATGCAACGAACGTGTAGTGCGTGTAAGCGTTAGCGCACACGCAACGGCGGCCTGACATAAATACAAGCTCCACAAAGATGAAATACTTTCCTCAAAGCATTAATCTTACTTCGCAATATTTATAAATATTTTGAAGGAAGCCAGCAATGGCAACTTATCGACGAGCACATGCCCCCGGCGCTACCTATTTTTTTACAGTGGTAACTCATTCACGCCAGCCATTGCTCGCCGATCAACTCAATATAAACGCCCTTGGGAGAGCTTTTCGACGAGTGCGCCACGAACGGCCTTTTGTAATGGACGCGTTTGTACTACTTCCCGATCATCTTCACTGCCTCTGGGTTCTGCCGGAAGGTGATACGGATTACTCATCGCGCTGGAGAGATATCAAAAAATACGCATCGCATGAATTCCAGCGTCCCAGTAAAAGCTCAGGCGCTTGGCAACGCGGCTTCTGGGAGCACGTGATCCGTGATGAACACGATTGGCAGCGGCATATGGATTACATTCACTACAACCCCGTAAAACACGGCTGGGCCAAAGCACCGCGCGATTGGGAGTGGTCAAGTTTTCATCAATGCGTAGAGAAAGGTTGGTACGAAAGCGACTGGGGCTCACAACGTATTCCCGACGTTGCCGAAATGAATTGGGAATAGGCACTGGCCTGCCACCAGGCACCGCTTCGCGATGCTCCCGCGGGTGCGCTGACGCTTACGCCGCGTTACATGTATTTCGCATCAGGTTGAAATGTGGCAAGCACCTTTATCGTGCCAAATTGGAATCCGGCAACAACCGTAGCGCGGGGTAACGCATGTGAGGAACGAGCATAAGGCACCCGCGAGAGGCGGCGCCAGCCGCCTAGGCTTTGGCACCCAAACCCGGCACCGCTTCGCGATGCGCCCGCGGGTGCGCTGACGCTTACGCCGCGCTACATGTATTTCGCACCAGGTTGAAATATGGCAAGCACCTTTATCGTGCCAAATTGGGAACCGGCAACAACCGTAGCGCGCGGTAACGAATGCGAGGAACGAGCATAAGGCACCCGCGAGAGGTGGCGCCAGCCGCCTAGGCTTTGGCACTCAACCCCAGCACCGCTTCGCGCTGCTCCCGCGGGTGCGCTGACGCTTACGCCGCGCTACATGTATCTCGCATCAGGTTGAAATGTGGCAAGCACCTTTATCGTGCCAAATTGGAAACCGGCAACAAACGTAGCGCGTGGTAACGAATGCGAGGAACGAGCATAAGGCACCCGCGAGAGGCGGCGCCAGCCGCCTAGGCTTTGGCACCCAAACCCGGCACCGCTTCGCGATGCTCCCGCGGGTGCGCTGACGCTTACGCCGCGCTACATGTATCTTGCACCATGTTGAAATGTGGCAAGCATCTTTATCGCGCTAAATTGGGAACCGACAACAACGTAGCGCGTGGTAACGAATGCGAGGAACGAGCATAAGGCACCCGCGGGAGGCGGCGCCAGCCGCCTAGGCTTTGGCACCCAAACCCAGCACCGCTTCGCGATGCTCCCGCGGGTGCGCTGACGCTGACGCTTACGCCGCGCTACATTTATCTCCCACCGTATTAGAGCCAGGCAACCACCGTAGCGCGTGGTAACGTTTTGCGAGGGACGAGCATAAGGCACCCGCGGGAGGCGGCGCCAGCCGCCCAGGCTTTGGCACCCAACCCCGGCACCGCTTCGCGATGCTCCCGCGGGTGCGCTGACGCTTACGCCGCGCTACATGGGTATCACGCCAAATTGGAATCCGGCAACAACCATAGCGCGTGGTAACGCATGTGAGGAACGAGCATAAGGCACCCGCGGGAGGCGGCGCCAGCCGCCTAGGCTTTGGCACCCAACCCTGTCACCGCTTCGCTCTACGCTTAATAACCCCAAACAACAAAATCGGGATTGAGGATTTGCGCAGGGGTCGCGTAACTTAAGGGCGTTCCATCTAAGGTCACCACACGCCCACCCGCCTGTTCAACGACCGTTTGAGCGGCGGCGGTATCCCATAGGCTGGTGGGGCCTAAACGGGGATACACATCGGCGCTACCTTCGGCGATGATGCCGAATTTTAACGAGCTGCCCATAGGTCGTGTCTCATGCGGGCCTAACTGTTTCAACCAACGCTCAAGATGAGGATGTGCGTGAGAGCGGCTGCCCATCACACGCCATTTCTGGCCTTCGCCCGGCTTACCAGAAACGCGAATAGGGGTTTGCTGCCCATGTTCATCAATCTTGAATGCTCCCACCCCTGTGGCTGCGATATAGGCCACGTTAAATACCGGTGCCAGCACCACCCCTAATACAGGCTTGCCGTGCTCAATCAATGCGATATTAACCGTGAACTCATCGTTGCGCTTAACAAACTCCTTTGTGCCATCCAGCGGGTCGATTAGCCAATAACGCCCTTTTGCATCGGCGCCTACAAAATACTCACCTCCTTCCTCAGACAGAATAGGGATCTTCTCTTCAAGAGCATTGAGACCGTTTAAAATCATCTGGTTGGCCGTTTTATCAGCTGCCGTTACCGGGCTGTGGTCGGATTTGATTTCCACCTCAAAATCCTGAGCATACACTTTTAAAATAGCGCTACCCGCTTCACGGGCAATGTCCAGCACCTGCGTAAGTAAACTCTCCATAACGGCCCTTATAAAAATGGTGGCTGAAAAACGCGAAAACCGCCCTATATAGGCGGTTTTCTATGAAGTATAAGCATCCGGTGCTTACAGGCTATACCCTGCTTCACGCGCCAGAGTATTATTCGCCTGCAGCCAGCCTTCAATATGACCACAGTCAAAAGTGCGCCCCTGCATACGGAATGCCTGAACCTGCTGGCCTTCCTGCATTAGGCGGTCAATCGCATCGGTTAACTGGATTTCATTACCGGCACCGGGGGGCTGGTCACGTAACAACTCCATAATCCGGTAGGGCAAAATATAACGACCGATTACCGATAAGCGTGAAGGTGCATCTTCGGGCTTGGGCTTTTCTACCACGCCGCGCATGTCCGCGCTTTCACCGGCACTGGGCTCGTCGCAGTCAACGATACCGTAACGATAAACATCTTCCTGCGGCACTGCTTCCACCATGATTTGCGCGGCGTTGCTGGCGTCCCAAAGCTCAACCATGCGGCCCAGGTCACAGGTATTGCTATTCGCCTGAGGCTTAACGAGAACGTCCGGCAGGATAACAGCAAACGGCTCATCTTTACCCAACAAATGGGCGGCGCAGAAAACCGCATGGCCCAGGCCTTGAGCGTTCGGCTGGCGCACACTGGTAATTTTAAGCTCTGGCGGAGCAATGGCCGCAAGCGTTGCCAGCAAGGCATCTTTGCCTTTACTGGCAAGCGCATCTTCAAGCTCTGCATGGGCATCAAAGTGATCTTCAATAGCCGATTTACCCGAACGAGTCACCAACACAATTTCATTAATACCGGCCGCCAGCGCTTCCTCTACCACATGCTGGATTAACGGACGGTCAACAACGGGTACCATTTCTTTGGGAATTGCCTTACTAATCGGCAACAACCGCGTACCAAAACCGGCTACTGGAATAATCGCCTTGCGCACCTGGGTCATTACTTACTTCCTTATTTCGTTACGTTACTGGCGCCACTCGTTAATTTTACACAGCAGCTGTTCTGTACTGGGGTCTTTTACATTGTTATGGGCAAGTGTTTCGCCTGCAAGCATTTCATAGAGGCTGGTGGCCAATTGCTTGCCAAGCTCAACCCCCGGTTGATCGAAGGGGTTAAGGTTCCAAAGCACCGATTGCACAAATACCTTGTGCTCATAAAGCGCTAATAGCGCGCCAATACCCCAGGCATTCAACTCTTTCAGCAAGAGTAGCGAATTGGGATGATTACCCCGATAGCCTTGCGCCATATGGCCGCGTAACGTGGCAGGAATGGCATCATCGCCCAGCGCAAAAAGCTGCGACTGAGCCAGGCAGTTGGCAAGCGTCAGTTGCTCCTGGGCGCATAACGAACTGCTTACGTCATCGGTTGCCGTTACATCGCGCTTGGCAACGGCTACAAAATCAGCACTAACAGTATGCCCGCCCTGGTGAAGTAATTGATAAAACGCGTGCTGCGCATTAGGCCCCACATCGCCCCATATTATCGGGCATGTAGCATGATTAACCGAGCGGCCATCCAAGCCCACGCTTTTACCGTTGGACTCCATTTCGAGCTGCTGCAAATATGCAGAAAAACTCTTCAATCGGCCATCGTAAGGTAGTACCGCATGGGTCGGAATATTCAAAAACTGGCAGTTCCAGGCACCGACCAGCGCCATCAAAGCGGGTAAATTCTCTTCAAGCGGGGCGTCTAAAAAGTGTTGGTCCATGGCATGGGCACCGGCCAGCAGCGCATTAAACGCCTCCATGCCCAACTGCATGGCCACACTGACCCCAATGGGTGACCAAAGCGAGAAGCGGCCGCCAATCCAGTCTTTAAATACCAGTTGGTGCGCCTCAGGAATGCCAAAATCCGTCATCTTTTCAGGTTTGGACGACACACCCACTAATTGATAGCGACAAACCGTGGGTACATCTATTTCCAACGCCTCACTTAGCCAAGCGAGTGCCGTACGCACGTTGAACTGGGTATCGGCGGTGGTAAATGACTTTGAGGCTAATACCAGAAGCGTGGTGGCAGGATTCAAGCGCTCCATTAAAGGCAATAACTGTGCACCATCCATAGTGGAAACATAATGAACGCTTGCCTTTTCATGGCTTGGGCGGTCAGCCAAGGCCTCGCTGATCAATTTTGGCCCTAAATCTGAGCCACCCACGCCA
This sequence comes from Halomonas sp. AOP7-B1-5, assembly GCF_052353045.1. NCBI lineage: Bacteria > Pseudomonadati > Pseudomonadota > Gammaproteobacteria > Oceanospirillales > Halomonadaceae > Halomonas > Halomonas sp. AOP7-B1-5. The sequence continues at coordinate 26,333 of NZ_JBQTDC010000032.1, forward strand.
ATATGCACCACATCGGTGATGGTTTGGCCGGTTGCGCCAAACCACTGGCCTTCATGTACGCGGGCTACCATCTCAGCCAAACGAGCCTGTTGTTGCTGGCAGAAGGTAGCGGCTGACTCCATACCACTAGGCGGCTTTTTAGTGCTTGGCCAGCGCGCTGCCATATGCAGCGCAGCCCGCCGCTCAGAGGTATTGACGTTTTTCCCGGCAAACAAGGCCGTGCGTTTTGTTTCGACCCCGCAGCTACGTGCCCAGTCACTTAAAAGCTTTAGCGTATGAGGGGTAATGCGCTGTTTACTGAAATCGACGTGAAGTGAGCCGAAGGTAAAGGCCAAATCACTTGCGCGCTGCTGGGCGGATAATGTGTCGCCACCTAAAAGATCGCTTAAGGGTTGCGCCTGTAATTGCTCGGCATGGGCATCCAGTGCCGTTACCGGCGTATAAGCACGCGGGGAGCGTGAAAGCTTTGATACATTCATGATTTCATCCTTGAAACATCGTTTCTATCAATGAACCCGCTTTATATGACGCAAATACAGAGCCAGTTCAAGTTTCTTGCTCGCTAATCCATTAACTTACAATAGGATAAAATATAGCTCCTATACGATGCTAAATGTTAAAAGTGAAAAGGCATTGCGAGTATTGCTCTGAGGCGCCAGCCACCCTGGCCTGGGCATCGACCCCCGACATCGCTTCGCGATGTTCCCGCGGGTGCGCTGACGCTTACGCCGCGCTACATTTTTAACTCGCCGAATTAGAGCCAGGTAATCATCGTAGCGCGTGGTAACGTTTTGCGAGGAACGAGCAAATTAGGCCCCCGCGGCTCTGGCCTTGGCACCAACCCCGACATCGCTTCGCGATGTTCCCGCGTGTGCGCTGACGCTTACGCCGCGCTACATTTTTATCTCGCCGAATTAGAGCCAGGTAATCACCGTAGCGCGTGGTAACATTTTGCGAGGAACGAGCAAATAAGGCCCCCGCGGCTCTGGCCTTGGCACCAATCCTGACATCGCTTCGCGATGTTCCCGCGGGTACGCTGACGCTTACGCCGCGCTACATTTTTATCTCGCCGAATTAGAGCCAAGTAATCACCGTAGCACGTGGTAACGCTTTGCGAGGAACGAGCAAATAAGGCACCCGCGGCTCTGGCCTTGGCACCAACCCCGACATCGCTTCGCGATGTTCCCGCGGGTGCGCTGACGCTTACGCCGCGCTACATTTTTATCTCGCCGAATTAGAGCCAGGTAATCATCGTAGCGCATGGTAACGTTTTGCGAGGAACGAGCAAAGTAGGCCCCCGCGGCTCTGGCCTTGGCACCAATCCTGACATCGCTTCGCGATGTTCCCGCGGGTGCGCTGACGCTTACGCCGCGCTACATTTTTATCTCGCCGAATTAGAGCCAGGTAATCACCGTAGCGCGTGGTAACGTTTTGCGAGGAACGAGCAAATTAGGCACCCGCGGCTCTGGCCTTGGCACCAACCCCGACATCGCTTCGCGATGTTCCCGCGGGTGCGCTGACGCTTACGCCGCGCTACATTTTTATCTCGCCGAATTAGAGCCAGGTAATCACCGTAGCGCGTGGTAACGTTTTGCGAGGAACGAGCAAATAAGGCACCCGCGGGAGGCGGCGCCAGCCGCTCTGGCCTTGGGCACCAAAACCGATTGCCCTACCCTTTCAATACTTCGGCGAGCAAGGCGGTAGCGCTTTCAATTAATTCTTCCAGATGCTCGGGGCCTTTAAAGCTTTCGGCATACACTTTATAAAGCGATTCCGTGCCGCTGGGGCGTGCGGCAAACCAGCCGTTTTCGGTGGTCACTTTAATACCGCCAATGCTTGCACCGTTACCCGGCGCGGCGACCAGTACGGCAGTGATCGCATCGCCGGCCAACGCCTGGGCCGTGACGCTTTCGCTATCCAGCTTTTTAAAGGCGGCTTTCTCTTCGGCAGTGCAGGCGGTATCTACGCGCTTGTAGAAAGGCTCGCCAAAGCGCTGAGTTAGCTCGCGGTAATACTCGCTAGGGGTTTTACCCGTCACCGCCAGAATTTCCGCGGCCAGTAAGCACAACGCAATGCCGTCTTTATCAGTGGACCACGCTTTGCCATCACGCGTTAACAAGCTGGCTCCGGCGCTCTCTTCACCGCCGAATGCCAGCCAGCCTTGGTGCAGGCCATCCACAAACCACTTAAAGCCAACCGGCACTTCATAAAGCTCACGCTGATGAGACGCCACGACTCGGTCGATCATCGAGGAGGACACCAGCGTTTTACCGATTTTAAGCGACGCCGCCCACTCAGGCCGATGAGTAATCAGGTAGTCGATACACACAGCCAGAAAGTGGTTGGGGTTCATCAGGCCGTTAGTATCGACAATGCCGTGGCGGTCGGCATCCGGATCGTTGCCAAACGCCACATCAAAGCGGTCCTTGATATTCAGCAGATTCGCCATCGCCGCCGAGCTTGAGCAGTCCATACGGATCTTGCCGTCGTGATCGGGTGGCATAAACGCAAATTCCGGGTCAACCGTGGTATTCACCACCTCAAGGCTCAGATGGTAGTGGGCAGCAACCGCCTGCCATACCGGCAATGCGGTACCGCCCATAGGGTCAACGCCTAACGTCAGGTTGGCATTTTGAATGGCCGCCATATCCACGACGTCGCCCAGCTGTGCTACGTACTGCGCGGTAAAATCGTACTCCTGAGCGTGAGCAAGCGCTTCTTCCACGGAAACCAGCGACACATCGCCAAGCTCACGTAGAAGATAGGCATTGGCACGTAGCTCTATCCACGATGTGGCTTCTGTATCTGCCGGGCCACCGTGAGAAGGATTGTACTTAATGCCACCATCTTCAGGCGGATTATGCGAAGGCGTAATGATCAAACCATCGGCTAATGCCTGATTTGAAGCGTTGTGCTGCAAAATGGCATGGCTAACCAAGGGTGTTGCGGTATAGCCGTGATCTTTTTCAACCAATACCGGCACTTGGTTAGCGGCCAACACTTGCAGCGCGCACTCCCAGGCTGGTTTGGAAAGAGCATGGGTATCAAAACCTAAAAACAACGGCCCTTGGTAGCCTGCCTCAACACGGTAATCCACCACGGCCTGAGTGATGGCGTAGATATGGAATGCGTTAAAGGTGCGCTCGGTGGCGCGGCCACGGTGGCCTGACGTGCCGAAAGCCACGCGCTCTTTAGCGACGTTGGCGTTCGGCTTTTCATCAAAAAAAGCTTTTACAATGGCATCCATACATTTCACTCCCTTGGAAACTCTTTACCTACTCAAAAGATGGTTCAGAACAACATATAAAATTCAGCGGCAACGTTTTTTGGATTGCCAAAAGGTCAGCGCGATGTGCGGATCGCCTATTTTCAATGCATCACTAGCAGCCTGGCGTGCCATAGCCGCAGTAGCTTGCGGATTATTTAGTAGCTGTTGCAAACCAGCCTGCCATGCCTGGGGCGAGTCTTCTACTAATAACCCGTTTTCACCGTGGCGAACTATCTCTGTATAAGGGTAGCGGTTTGAGTAAATGCCCACGCCCCCCATTGCAGTAATATCCAGAAACTTAATAAATGACTTGCCCTGGTTAAACCGGGTTTCTAAAAGTGGCGCCACGCCAATGTGCAGTTGGCGGCTAGCCTGGTAGCGGCGAAACGCATGCCATGGTAGCGAAGCTGGCGTTTTGATCCGAGGTAATTCAGCAAGCTGTTTAGGCGTATGTTTGCCCAGCATAACTTCAAGCTGAGTATCCTTTCGCCCCTGCTGGAGGGCCCAGAGTGCTGGCGCTATATACAGCAGATCATTAAGGTGAGCCCGCGTACCGTGAAAACCAATCTGCCACGGCGCCTGTGCTGAGGGCGGCTGTATAAAATGCTCCAGGGCTGGCAAGGAGGCAATTAACGGCGGCGTTAATACTGAGACATGAGGATGACGAGCATAAAAACGCTGAGCAAGCTTTTCGCTGCATGCCACCAATTCATCACTAAGCGTCAGCAAGCGTGGCTGGAGATGCGCAATCCGCGCCATGCGCTGACGGTATGCATTGGGCAAGGTGGTGTCGAGGGCTGCAGCGGCAATATCATCATCGATTAAATAGGCAATGTAACCAAAAGCATTGCGATGATGCTCCAACCAGCGTAGCCAAGCGCGAGGCAGAGAGCGGCAAAGCAGTAGATTGGCGCCTGAATATTGACGTAGAAACGTTCGGCCATGCAGCCAAGCAGCGCCAAAAGAACGTGAAGCGACAACGCGTTCAATCTCTCCCCCCTGGCGGCGTAACTCAGGGGCAGCAGATTCCAGAAAGTAGATATCTTCCGTTGGTTGCCCGCCATCGCTGAGCACTACCCAGAGTGTCTCACTGCTCAAACTTATCCCTCACTTTACACCTCACCACTTCACTCTTCAGTGATAATATTTTTTGTACCGCGCCACCCAACCCCGGCATCGCTGCGCGATGCTCCCGCGGGTGCGCTGGCGCTTACCATGCGCTACATGTCTGCGTTACGTCGGCGTTTAAGCACTCGTAGCGCGTGGTAACGTTTTGCGAGGTACGAGCAAATTAGGCACCCGCGGGAGGCGGCGCCAGCCGCCCTGGCTTTGCCACCCAACCCCGGCATCGCTGCGCAATGCTCCCGCGGGTGCGCTGGCGCTTACCACGCGCTACATGTCTGCGTTACGTCGGCGTTTAAGCACTCGTAGCGCGTGGTAACGTTTTGCGAGGCACGAGCAAGTTAGGCACCCGCGGGTGCGCTGGCGCTTACCTCGCGCTACATGTCATTGCGTTACGTCGGCGTTTAAGCACTCGTAGCGCGTGGTAACGTTTTGCGAGGCACGAGCAAATTAGGCACCCGCGGGTGGCGGCGCCAAGCCGCCCTGGCTTTGCCACCCAACCCCGGCATCGCTGCGCAATGCTACCGCGCCGGGCCGCCGCTGCGGGTACGCTAGCGCTTACCACGCGCTACATGGCATCGAAACCCAGCACCGCTCGCGTTCCATCCGCGCCAGGCTGGAGCCCTACGGGGAATATTGATAAGACCATCGGGCTACTTGCTTTTAGCGGCATCCGGTTTTAACTGTTTATATAACTCATAAATACGGGCACGCAGCAAAGCGGCCTCTTCAGAGCGCGCAAAGTTCACAACGTCTAAACATTGAAAAAGATAGGTAAATACAAAAGCACCTAACTGTTGCTCGACATTTTTGCCTACTAATGGCTCAACTGCATGCCATGGTAAGCCACGCAATAGCAGCGCAGCGTCAAACCCTAAGGGAAGATAACCCCACCGGTCCCAGTCAATCAGAGCCACCTGCCGCTGCTGGGTATCGATAAGTACATTATTACGATGCAGATCACCATGTGACAACACGCGAGGCAAGCGGGCCGTAATACGCACCAACACAAGAAGAAATGCTAATTCACGCTTATTAAAATTTTCTCTTAAGGCTTGCGCAAACACCAAAGGAAATAATTTATATAACAGGCTTCTAAGGCGGCTAGCCCGGCGCTTTAAAGAGCCTCGCTCTGCCACGCCTGCTTGTTGAAGAGTGAGCAACTGCGCCATAACCATCGGCACCCACTCCTCCCAGCCATTGCCAATTTTATCCAGCGTGACACCTTGTTGATAGGCAAATACTTGTAAAATACTGCCCTTCTGAGGAAGCGCTGTTAATAGTAGCGGCGCAGCAAGCTGGCGTGGTTTTATTATCTTGTCGTATAACTGCATCACATTAGTATGAGCCGCGTGGTCTACATCAAAACGCACCACTACCGGCGCTTGGTTAGCGACTTGAAGCACCGCTCCCGCTACACGCCGCCCAGACTGCCCAAATAATGGTTGAAAGCCTTCTACCGATAACTGGCTAGGAAGTTCAGCGACGGCATTGTACTCAGCGTGCTGATGAGACAAGGTCATAGGTAACCAATCCCCTCGCTGTGAGTCCCTAAAAAGCCAAGGACTATGCCGCAACGGTACCCCTTGCTGTGTTACGACCCTCACCACATCCCCATGCGCCAGCACTAATTTTTGATAAAACCCTACGTTGCCACAAAGCGATAGCCCTGCCGTTTTGACATCCTCACGATAACGGCTGCAAGCAAGACGACAACGTTCCTGACCATTTACCATAACAATGACATAAGGCGATAAACTCCAACCACTCACCGCCTTTTCACACACCCTATCCACAAAGCCGAGTACAGCCGTTTTCTTTATAGGTTTCAACATGGGTACTCTAATCGACGCTGTTTACCGTAACGAAAAATCTTCGTGCACTAATGTTAAGTTAGGATTATAGGCTGGGTCGCTATCAAGCAATTCACCCCAGGCTTTACGCATGTAGGCATATTCACTTAACCATCGAGCACGCTTTTCAGGGGTGTCATCTGCACCGCGAGAAATTGATTCGTGATGATAAAGCGCTGCATAAGGCGTCCAAAGATTACGATAACCGGCTTCACGCACCTTGATGCATAAATCCACATCATTATACGCCACGGCCAAGTCAGCCTCGTTCAGGCCATTCACTTCGTCGAATACCGACTTGCGAAGCAGCAGGCAGGCAGCGGTCACGGCTGAAAGGTTCTGAGTGACTTTCAAACGGCCCATATAGCCGTCTTCATCACGCTGAAAAAAACGATGCGCGTGGCCTGCCAAACCGCCTAGCCCTAGAATCACCCCGCCATGTTGCACGGTATCGTTAGGGTAATAGAGTTTGGCACCCACGCAGCCAATCTCTGGGCGCGAAACCTGCTCTACCATCTCGGTCAGCCACGTGCCCTCTATTGGCTCAACATCATTATTGATTAACCCAATGATGCTGCCACGCGCCTGAGCCGCGCCAAAGTTATTAATTGATGAGTAGTTGAAGGGATGATCCCAGTGCAGCACTTTAACCCGAGAATCCCGCCCTTCCACATCGTGTAAATAAGCCAGCGTTTCAGTGCATGTGCTCTGATTATCCAGAATGATCAGCTCAAAGTGGGAGTAATCGGTGCGATCTAATATCGCATCGACACAAGGGCGTAAAATATCCACCCCGTTCCTCGTCGGCACCAAAAGGCTTACCAAAGGCTCTGGACTGGGCATCGGCCAGCGCACGCGCTGGGTACCCGATAGCAGGCCGTCACGCACCTGAGCGCTAGTATCAAGCTGATTAAGGTGTTGCTGTACCAATGAAACAAACGACGTACTCACCTGTTCCGGTACGCCGTGGTAAGCAATATGCGGTATATGCGCCAGCTTTGTAGCCATAAAATCACGCCGTCGAGTTACACTCAAGGTTTGCGCGTAATCCAACCAGTTGGCGTTATTAACCTGCCCTGCGCAGCTTTCCACCGCCAGCCTGGGAACAAATGCATGCTGGTAGCATACCGCTCTCCCCATGTACGGCATTGAGAGTAGCAAGTCGGGATTATATTCCGGCTTGAACACTGGCGAGTGGCGTATGCCATGCTCGTCAAGGCTGTCCTCATCGGCAATTAACATCTGAGCTTGGGGATTATCGTGTGCGATACAAGCAGCATAGAATAAAGCATTTTCAGCCAAGCGATCGCCAAGGCGTAAAAACCATACCCAGGTGTTCTCACAGTAAGAAAGCGCTTCCAAGCGCTGGGCAGCCACACTTAGCGCTTCCGTTTCACGCACGACAAGAACCGATAATTCACGCTGCCATTGCTTCAACCAATCACTTAGCTCTTTATGACGGCCAGGTGTTATTAGAAGCAGTACCCGGCGCGGCGCAAGTGCCTGTTCCGCCAAGCTTGCCAAACTGATGGCCAATTTATGTTTAAAGTCATCCAAACACTCATTCGTAGCACTGCAATGAGGGCAGACCAATAAAACACTACTTTCAAAGGCATGGACATTGGTCCGAATTGCAACATCATGATCGCTCGGCGCACGGCGCTGTTCAATCTGGCGAATCCACTGCTGATAGTGGCGACGCGTCGACATGCTGATAAAGGTGCTGTCGTAGTCCTCAAGCGCTATGCTTTGCCACTTCCGGCTCTGCTTGCTTGCCTGTTGCTGCAAGCTCTGCTTTACCTCGGCCAGGGGCAGGTCGCGATAGTGCTGGTGCATGTTGGCCAGCCGCTGAAGTAGGCGGTTGTGAGCAAACATGGGGGTTAGCCAAACGAACTGGAAATGCCGCAGGGTAAAGGTGCCCGCGGCATTCATAGGAACAAAGGTTACTCGTTTAACGCCAAATGGCACAAAGACCAACCGCTTGGTTACTTTCCCCTGACGTACTGGAAAGTCAAAAGTAACCTGCCGTCGAGAAGACTCAAGCGTTAGCGTAGCGACAACACCGCTAACACTACTTTCCTCATCCAACTCCAGCATATTCCAGCCCGGTAGCGGTAGCTGCCCCTCTAATGCAAAAAGCGGGTCAGCACCCAGTGAATGCCATTCACCAGGAGATGCCGCAACCTTTATTTGCTGTAACGGAATAAACTGCCGGGGGCTGCGGTGATGAGGATACCAAGACGTATCTCGTGATGTTTGAGTAGCATTCATTCAAAAAAGTGTCTTATCCGCCGGATATGGAGCGAGCATGGTAGCAGCCCTGCGGCTACCGTTCATCAGCCTGCTATAAGCCCCTGCTACACAAGCCAAGGAATTAAATTAAGTTTATGCACCAGCACATCATCCGGCTCGACATCAATACGTCGCTTAGCTACGGAAGCCCTTTCGTCTTTGGATAAGCGAGCACGCTTTTCATGAATCAACTCCAGCAGTGACTGCTTGACTCCCGGCACCTGAACCACAAACCGCGCATTCGTTTGCACTACTAAATAAGCCGGATTGACTGCTTTAATCAGCTCTGGATCGAGGGTGCCTGCGCTGTGAACAAAAACCACCTGCTTAAACAGACGACAGACATAATTCATCATCGAATAACTTGAGGAGGAGCCAAATATTAAGCAGATCTCGGGTATCAGCGCCTGCTCATTAACTACTAGCATCAAGCGCCCAAAATTGGGTAAGCAATTATCAAAATGACGATACTTAATAAAGTTAAACGTACTTAATGTCTGTATATTACAATGACGCTCTGGGGTAAATTTATTACCCAGATCACCCGTGAATTTACGCTGTTTATACTTATCCTTGGCAAATACTGCATCTACTGCGCCTGGGTCAAGGCTCATGGCCACCGCTAACGCTTTCGTAGCTACCATGGCCCCCTGTTGCGTCCAGTGGGTATCAGTGCGAATAAAGGCACCATCTCCCAGCTGAGCTAGATGCGCTTGTGGGTACACGATATTGCGCGCTTCAGGCAAGGCCAATAATTGCTGTATGGGGCCACTACTGCCCTCTGCAAAAGGGTGGTAGTGAGGCCCCATGACACTTTCTTTAGAGGGCGCCACCAGCACTGCGTGAGCAGCACTGATGCTGTTAGCAATCTGTGTGACGCCTTGTAAATATTTCTGCCACTGGCTAATGCCCTCATCCGTTAAACGCAGCCGACCACGATATTGATCAACGCTCCCGTTAGTATCATTATCCAGAAATAGCCACCCCTGCTTTCCTTCAAGCACCTTGATTGTAGGTGGGGACGCCTTATCGATATGATCGTGAGACATCTCAACCAGAGTAAGCAGCGACTGATCATCACCCAAACGAATAAATAGCGAAAACTGATCTACAAAATGAGGTACCGTAAAACGAAAGCCGCACTGTACCTGAGGATGCTCTGCCGTTTCCGTTCCAAATATCGCCTCAATAACATCAGGGCGTCGTATCGAAAGAGGATGACTCAGCTCGAATGTCTTACCCCATCGGGCCACGATTTCGACCTTGCCCACCCACTCGGCTAACGAATCGGGCAATACAAGCCAACCTTGCACTACCCAGCCCCCTGGAAGTATCCAAGGAGAACGCTGACTATCAGGAAAATCAAGGTGCCAACGCAGCCCAGCGGTATTACTGCCCAGCGTTTCACGTTCAACTAAACGTTTAACAAACCGTGTGAAGCGTACAGCTGGCGTCCCCAAGGGGCGCTTAAGACCTGTGTTTTCAATCATTCTTAGTAAAACCGTCCATAGCTGACTACAAGAACACTTGATCAGGCCGATGCAATGGGCCAACTAGCCGTTAAGACACCTTCCTTAATGGAAAGTGCTGCAATACGAAAAGTGATGTTCTACTAATCAGATATCCCACACCGCTTTACGAAAACCCAGCGACAGACGAGTTGTCTCATCCCACTGATTTTGCTTGAACATAAGATCAAATTGACTATTTGACCGGTCAGAAAGTACGCGTGTGGATTTTTGCAATTTATGGACAACGCAGGCATCACTAACGTGATAAATACGCAGGCCCAATAAATGCCTTACTACATCGCAGTAAATGCGGTCGGAGCGATAATGCCGCCCAAACTGAGCATCCAGAGGCCCAGCACGGCGATATGTTTCGCGGGGGATATAGACGCAGAAGAAAGGTGCAAAACTTACCTCCAGCACCTGCCCATCATGCAGCAGTGGCGGTGGCACAATATTGCCGTGATGTGCTGAAAGATTAACATCACAAGGTTGCGAAGGGTCGGCATAAGGCACATGGGTAGTTAGTGTCGGCGTGTCCCCCGGCAATATCTGTTGAGGCACTATCAAACCACACTCGGGTAAACATGTAGCCGCTGACTGCATGGCTTCCAGCGCGCCTTGCTCAACAAGTGCATCATTATTGAGCAGAACCAGATCATGCTCAGGGTTAGCGGCTGCCAATCCCAGGTTGACCGCCTGAGTAAACCCATAATTACACGTGTTAAAGATCGCCCGCAAACGTCCTGCGGCCTGAGCCTCCTTTAAAAAATCCTTAACCGGTGACGAGGAATCATTATCAACAATAATGACCTCAAGCTTGTCGCCTAACGCCAACGCCTCCAAGCTTGCCAAGCAATCACGCAAATCGTCCAACGACTCATAGCTTGGAATAACCACTGATATGCCACGCTGTAGACCCGCAGAAGAAACGGGCGCCCACTGATGGCCAGTTGCTTCACGCACCCGCTCAAGATAACCACTGTATTGGGCGTTGGCCGTTAGCGTATTAGTCGTTCTCCCAAAATAATAGTGAGTCAATACGACAGGCACTGAACAAAGGCGTAACTGCTTGCTATAGCGGCGAATCAGATCCCAATCGACAAATCTGGGTAGCGTTTCATCAAAGCCGCCGCAGCGTTCATAAGCCGCCCGGGTATGACAAAAGGCGTTAAGATCCACATAGTTCTTATTAAACAATAACGCGCGGTTTAGAGGTCCAAATAAAACCCCTGCTGGCTCCGAGGCGTTACCTGCATAATGGTAAAGACCCGAATAAAGCGCCTCTGCGTCAGGTTCACGGCTAAACGCGCCTATCATGGCAGCTAAATAACGCGGATCCCACGTATTATCAGAATCCAGGTAAGCCAAATAATGCCCTTTAGAAGCGGCAAGCCCCCTGTTACGGGCAACCGATACGCCGCCGTTGCTCTTTAGAGCAATCATTTTAATGCGGCTATCCGTAGCGGTTCGCCGCTGGCACCACTCCCGCGTTCCATCGGTGCTGCCATCATCTACCAACAGCAATTCCCAATGTTCATACGACTGACGGCATACCGACTCAACAGCAGCTTCAATAGTCTCAAGCCGGTTAAAACAAGGCATGATAACCGATACCAGCGGCGCGTTATCCAACGCCTCTGCATCTCGCACTAACGCATCGGCCACATTCTCCATAGCCGCCAAGCAGCGTTTATCCGCCTCACGGAATGGGCGCGGCATGTAAGGATCAACCAAGCCGTGGGCCAAGTATCCGGCAAAATCACTGAAACTGCGCTTAAACGCCCAGCGCGCCTTACCTTTGGCAACCGTCTGGCCGCTGGCAGAATCAATCAGTTCGATTTGGTGGTTCTCGCCATCTACCAATTCAAGCGGAGGATAGACTTCAAACGCATGGCGGCCATCATGTAAGCCGTTATCACGCAGGTCTGAACGATACTGATCCGCTTGGGCCTCAATTTCATATTGGCTATCTATACGAACCCGCACCTTACGCGGCACAGAAGAAGCACGCGAGGCCAGCCAACCGCAAATGGCCATCCCCCCGTTTAAATTCAGGTCACCCGCCAACAGAAGATTTTCTACTGACTCGGTGTTATTAACCAAGCGTGAACCGCTATCATCGCCAACCAGCAACTGAGACGGCATGGTGCGCTCAAGCGGCATCCCCGAATGGTAGGGCGTCATTGAGAACTCACCAGAGGCGGCTTGCGAAAGCAATAAAAGCCGCTCTGATTGCGGCTGAATCACCCCCGCGGCTAACCGCTCCAGTGCATGGGCCAGCTCACCATCCTGTTGGCCAGTTTCTGGCTCGAAGGCCTGCTTAGACACTTCCTCAGCCAGTGCGGCAAGCGCCTGGGGACGACACCAAAACATGCTTCCAGCAAAAAAGCCCCAATCATTTTCAATAGGAACATTTAAGCGAGGCGCTAAGCGCTCCAACCAAGGGCCATTACCGAAACGCATAGCCTGTTGGCTCATAAAGAGAGACTTTGGACCAGCGAGCTGTAAACGAGTATCACTGCGCAGCTTGGCCACTAACTGCCGTACGCCATCGCGATTTGGCAATACGTTACGCAGCAACGCCTCACGCCACTGCCTGGCGACAGGTGTAACCCCCTGCTTGGTGTGCAGCTTCAAGCACAGCTCATAGCGCTGCAAGCGAGGCAATAGCGAAAAGAACGGCGCAATATCACGCCCTCGGTTTGGACAAGTCACTACTTCAGCGCCTGTAAAGCGGCGCTGTAACGCCATTATTTCGGCAGTATCTTTTGCATGGGGTGTCGTTATGAATAAATCAAACGGCTCACTTAGCAGCGCTAGACGATCAGCCAGCGACGCGATTAAATCCAAGTGATAGGCATGGACTACTACCGCCAATCTAGCAGCTTGGTGAACAGCGTTTGCGTCCGCCTGCCCAAGGCGCCCTTCATGACGGCCATGGCGAAGATAGTGTAGTAACGGGTCCAGCTCTGAAAGACCAACATCAGGGTAACGCTGCTGATAAGTTTGTGGGTCAAAACCTGGCCCAGGGCAGCGCCCAAGCGCCCAACCATAGTTTAAAAAATGATCGAGAGCAGATAGCTGACTATACGACGCATCGGGATAACGGTTTAGATACCACGTTTCGTCAAATAACCCCGCATCAAGTAACAATGTACGGTTAGCGTTACTCATTATTGCCCCTTAACACTGCGCTGTTCTTTTTCACCAAATTTCAGATAGTGAATCAGCGGGTTAATGCCGCTTTCTACTACATCGGGGTTATGCGCCAAATAGTAAGCCGAATCAAAACCAGGTCCTGGATTACGACCTTCAAAGCCGCCCATCAACAAATAGTGCCGGGCTGGGTTGGCAGACATTTTGGCGTCTGACGCAATATCCGGGTACTGCGCTAAATACCATTTCGCATCAAACCACTGGCTCGCTTCAATGAGTGCAGCCTGACGCTTAATAGCACGCTTCGTTAAGGGGGGGGGCTTGGCAACACTGGGCACTACTGGAGCTACCGTTAATGAGGCAGTGTCGCCGTTATTCTCATTATTACGCTGTGCTTCAAGCTGACTAACAAGGTCAGCAAGCTCATGTGCCTGACGCTCTATCTCGCGACGCTGCTGCGCTTGAGTTTCACGGTTAGCTTTAGCATCCGCCTCCCACTTCTGCCTGGCCATCGTGGCAGCATCATTTGCCGCTGCTAAATCGCGCGCTAGCTGCTCCCGCTGGGCTTCATTTTTCTCTAGCAGGTCAGTGAGCACCGCTAGTTCGCTGAAACGCTCGTCAACGCTACCAAGGGCAGCTTTTTCGCGCTCAGCTAAAGCCTTTAACTGAGCAGATAACGCCGCTTGCTCTTTTTCATACGTCGTTTTTTGTCGAGCCATTTGCTGCTCAATATCAGCGCGGTTTTTTTCCCCCTCGCTGATGCGCTGCTCGGCTTCCTGAAGCTTGCGTGTTAGTTGGCCCAGCTCATTAAAGCGGGCTTGTAAGGAGGCATCGGTTTTCTGCAATTTGCGGGTTAATTCAGCGCTTTCTTCGTGCGCCTCTCGCAAACTTTGCTCATTAGCTTCAAGCAGGTTGGTCAATTTTGCCAGCTCGCTAAACCGCGTATCCAGCATTTGTTTTGTTTCTTTCACTTCACCTTCAAGCGCCTGCCCCCGGTTTCGCAAAGCCAAGACTTGCGATTGAGCGTCAGCAAGGGAATGCTCGGTTTGCTCAAGCTTGCTGGTTAACTGAGCGTTCTCTTCACGTGCGACGAGTAACTCTTTATCCTTTTCTTCTAACTGCGTATCGTTTGCTTCTAGCTGCTTATCCTTTTCGGCTAACTGCTTATCCTTTTCTGCTAGCTGTTTATCCTGTTCTTCTAGCTGCTTATCCTTTTCTGCTAGCTGCTTATTTTGTTCGGCTAACTGATTCACCTTTGCTTCTAACTGCTGCTGGGCTTGGTTGAGCAATTGACCGCTTTCTTTGGCCGCTTGAGCGTGATCGCTTGTCTCAGCCGCATAGCGCTCGCTCTGTTCACGCTGGCGCATCAACTCTTTTTTCAGCTCAGCTTTGAACTCTTCAAGCGCACTAACTTGCTCAGCTAACCGGCCGCGTTCGTGAGCAAATCGCGCCTCCTGCTGCTCAAGGCGTGACTTAAGCTTGCCGCGCTCATCATCTGCCTGGCGCAGCTGCTCTGCCTGATGCGTTATCGTTTGCTCAGCATCGGCAAGACTGTTTGCCTGCTCGGTGACACGCGCTTCCAGCGATTGAAAAAGTGCCTGCTGCTGTCGAACAGTCACTTTATCCTGACAGCTACGGCCAAGGCGTGCGAACACATCCTGCACTACTTGGGTAGAAGCATTTGATTCCAGCGCGCCCAACAAGTTGTTAACCAGAGGAGGCAGCTCATTGCCTACTGCAATAACGCCCAGCCCACCGGCATGGTGGAATACAAAGTGAGGATAACGGGCCTTGATAGTATCAAAGGCACGGAACACAAGGCAGCCAGGCTCCCGGCGAGCCACGCCCGGCACTATGACGAGGCCTTGGGAGGAAAGCTTAGATAACCAGCGGTCTAGCAGGTAATCCACGCTGTTGTCATCGGCTTCTAAATGCAACAACAACAGATCAACCGAGCCTTCATCAAACTGCTCTATCGCCCGTGTGGGGCTTGTTTCAAGCCATTGGCTGGTAGTGGCAAAATGATCGGCGGCATAAGCACGTATCGCTTCGGCATCCTGCTTGTTTTTTACATCATCACCTACCATGTAACAGCGAGTACCTAAGCGAAGGCGCGACGCCGCCTGGCAAACCGCAAAGTGGGCGACATCATCGACCCCCAGCCCTACCGACTGCTGCGGCCGTAATGCTTCAATCAACCAAAACAGAAACGGCAGGTGCTCCAGCCAAGCAGAAGGCTCGCGGTAATCAGGCTGCCAGAACATCGACCCCTGGGCCAAGGTATTAATGGAGGGTTTAATAGCGAGTTCCGTGGCGGCGTGTGGTGCTACCTGATGCTGTTGCTGGCTCACAATGAATTCCTGACACGTAATAAATTAACAATAGAATACCAGCTTAACCGGGCAAGTTGGCAGCTGGCGATGGGAAGGGACGGGTTTTAGGATTATCTGACAGATACAAATCGCTTGGCTGGTCGGCACCTGCATGCCACTGGGCTGCTGCCTCACGATACTCACAGCGTACTCCCTTGAACTGAGTAACAAGATGAGTAGGCCCAGCCTGACTAAGAGAAGTAGGTAAGCTGCGCCCGAAAGCAAGTGGAACGCCTCGCTTGACTCCGCCAAAGGCCTTAACGCCAAAGGCAGCGGTAAACCGCTGAAAATACTCAGTATCCGCGTCTACTCTCACAACATCCCAAAAGCCTAATGTTTCGAAAACCTCGCGGCGAAACATAAACGATGACGTATTACGATAAATCCAGCCATCCAGCGCTTCCAGACGCCAGCGGTTAAACATTAGTTCGGTAGAACAACGGACCCAATCACTAAAACATGCCTTCCAGGCTGGCTGGGTCTTCAAGCCCTTCACCTGTAATTCAATTTTTTGTGGATGCGACCAGTCATCGCTATCGTGAACGGTAATAAAAGCGCCCTTCGATGCTGCCAAGCCCCGATTGCGCGCTGCATAAGCGCCCTGGTTTCTGGGCTGGGCCAATACACGAAAGCGTGCATCCTGCTGGCTGAATGCTTGAGCTATGGTCAAGGTGTTATCGGTAGAAGCATCATCTACTACAATAACTTCCAAATCCGTATACAATTGCCGGGCTAGGCTATGCAGTGCTGTTTCAAGATGCTTTTCAGCGTTAAATACGGGCATGATAATACTGACTAAGCTCTTCTCACCATTTGCCCAGTCTTTCTCATCATTGACCCAGCCCTTCTCATTTATCACCGCAGAGTAGGCCGCTTCTGGGCTTTCTGAGATCAGGTTATCAAGCGTTAACGGCTGGTTATCATCTTTAAGCATGATAGGAGACAGATTGGCACTCACAAACAGCGTATTGATATGCTGCAAACGAAGCTGCTCTGTAAGCGCTACGGCCTGTTTAGAACTGCTCCTCGCGTAGGCAGAGGCTTGCACAGCAAACACGTTGGATAACGCTAGCGAGGTATCCAGATAATTCGGAAACGTCTCTTCTAGCTGCTGGATACGCCGCCAAGCTTCTACTAGCTGCCCAGTGTTGATTAGAGCTTCTATCTCCAACAATCTGGGGGCTGGCGTAGCAGGCTTAGCGTCGGTCAGCTGATAGCGATGTGCCAATATATCCGCACAGCATTGCCACTCACCTTGCCAGGCATACCAACGGCCTAACGCCCAGGCAGCATAGCTTGCCTCCCAAGGGTCCTGGTGAGTAAGCAGCCTCTCTAGAGCACTAAGCTGCGATATGGTGCGGGTTTGTTGCCAGAGCAACTCCTCAAGCTCATTAGCTCTGAGCCGAACAGGCCAACGCCCCTCTTTTTCACCATTACGCGTGAAGTGCAGTAACGGGCTGATACCTGCTTTGGCTACATCCGGATGGCTATTAAGATAATACTCCGCATCAAACCGCGGGCCTGCTCTTCGCCCCCAAGCCTCCCCCAATAAAAGATAGTGCTGTGCAGGCGACATTCCTGATACCGCCACATCGGGGTACTGCAGCATATACCACTCAGCATCAAACCAAGGGCTTTGCTCGATATCAGTAATATCTGACAAACGACCTTCTGATGCATGCTTATTGGGCAGGCCAAGCGTTGAAGTTGATGTCAAAAGTCACTACCTCGCATTACAGGACAATCTATTGGTCAACTAGGTAAACATATCAGCGATACGCTGAGCACATGCCTGAGCTTGACCTGCATCGACGGCCTCTACCATTACCCGAATCAATGGTTCAGTGCCCGACTTACGCAACAGCACACGGCCAGTTTGCCCCAGCAACTGTTCTACCTCTATAACCACCTGCTTTACCGCAGGGTCTTCAAGGGGGTCGTGCCCTTGCTGGGCGGTATAGCGGACATTAATCAGCGTTTGCGGCAGTTTCTGCATGTCTTGCTTGGCTTCGAACAGCGTTGCCTGCTGCTGCAGCAAACAGGTAAGCACCCTCAATGAGGCAATAATGGCATCACCCGTAGAGGCATGGTCAAGGCTTAGTAAGTGGCCTGAGCCTTCTCCACCTAAGCGCCAGCCGGTTTTCTTTAGCTGCGCCATTACGTAGCGGTCACCCACCTTGGCACGTTTAAATGGAACATCTATGGCCGCAAGCGCCTGCTCCAAACCAAGATTGCTCATCTTCGTGCCTACGACGCCGCCGTTATAGCCTTCGGCTTTGGCGTCTTTGGCTAATAGGTATAGCAGCTCATCGCCATCCACTACTATACCGGTATGGTCAACCATCATCAGGCGGTCGGCATCGCCGTCCAGCGCTATCCCCATATCTGCCTGGTGTTCCAGTACCGCGGCACGTAGGCTCTGCATAGCCGTTGCGCCGCAGTGGGCATTAATGTTCACGCCATTGGGCTTATCATGAATGCTGATTAACTCAGCGCCGAGTTCACTATACACAGCAGGCGCCACCTTGTAGGCAGCACCATTGGCGCTATCGACGACTATTTTCAGGCCATTCAAACTTAAATGACCGGGTAAAACCGCTTTACAGTATTCAATATAACGACCCGCAGCATCATCAATACGGCGTGCTTTGCCAAGTTTGTCAGATTCTACGCACGTCATGCCGCCTTCAATAGCCACCTGAAGCCAGCGCTCGATTTCCTGCTCCTGCTCATCGGTTAGCTTGCGGCCGCCCTGGGCAAATATCTTGATGCCGTTATCGTAAAATGGATTGTGCGAAGCACTAATCACAACACCTGCATCCGCCCGAAAGGTAGACGTTAAATAAGCAACGCCAGGGGTAGGCAACGGCCCGACCAAAGCAACATTCACCCCCGCCGCCGAAAAACCCGCCTCTAACGCGGACTCCAGCATATAGCCGCTGGCACGGGTATCTTTACCAATTAAAACCTCTTTAACGCCTTCAGCGCCCAGTACCTGACCGGCTGCCCAGCCCAACTTCATAGCAAAACCAGGCGTCATGGGGAACTCCCCCACACGACCGCGTACACCGTCCGTGCCAAAATATTGTCGCATCATTTAGTAACCTAAGAAGTGAATCGTGAATCGTGAATCGTGAATCGTGAATCGTGAATCGTGAATCGTGAATCGTGAATCGTGAATCGTGAATCGTCAGGAGTATAAGCCTTGCAGAGCGGGGTAACGAGTATCTGAGGGGAACGAATATAAGATACATCCGCGGGTGTGGCCCTTATTACAGATCGCGGGACTTACGCCGCGATACGAAAAACCACCCATTCAAATGAGTGCACATACCGTAGCGCGCGGTAACGAATCTCGCGAGGCACGAGCGAATGAGGCACCCTCGGGAGGCGGCGGAACGACGCCCAAGGGCAACCAACAATGCCTACACGAACCTAACCCCAGCACCGCTGCGCGCTGCTCCCGCGGGTGCGCTACGAAAACCGCCAATATCGAGAAGGTGCTAAAACAAAAACCGATGGCGCCTTGCTTAATTCCCCCATACCACAAAATAGGGATTGAGCTTTTCGCTGGGGTTGGCGTAGCTAAGCGGTGTACCTTCCAGGGTTTCTACTCGCCCACCGGCTTCCAGCACTACCGCGTGGGCGGCGCCGGTATCCCATAAACAGGTGGGGCCTAAACGCGGGTAGGCATCAGCAAACCCTTCGGCAATGATGCACAACTTTAACGAACTGCCCATGGGCAGCATGGTGTGCTCACCCAACTTTTCCAGCCAAGCGGCCAGATCGGGGCTGGGGTGCGAACGGCTTCCCACTACCCGCCAGGTAACGCCCGCTTTAGGATTACCTGCCACAGAAATAGCCTTACGGCTTCCATCCGCTTCAACCTTAAAAGCCCCCAGCCCTTTCGCTGCTACGTAACCCACCTCAAGCGCAGGAGCGGTCACGACACCGAGCACCGGCTTACCGTTTTCAATCAAGGCAATATTGACGGTGAATTCACCATTACGCTTGATGAACTCCTTAGTGCCGTCCAGCGGGTCGACTAACCAGTAGCGACCAGCAGTATCGGCACCAGCAAAGCCTTCAATATCCTCTTCAGAGAGAATTGGGATCTGAACCGGCAGCGCTTTCAGGCCGCGCACAATAACGTTGTGTGCTGCTTTATCCGCTTCGGTTAACGGGCTTTTATCTTCCTTCTCTTCCACGCTGAACTCGCGGGCGTAAACGCTCATAATCGCATCGCCCGCTTCACGCGCGATAACTTCAACCGCATCCAACAGGGCTTGATCAATAACGGATACTGAGTTAGTAGGCATCGTTTTATTCCTTGCATAAAAAAAGCTGTCAAGCAGTAGCCAAGGTCACTACCACCTGACAGCTAGAGCATTCAAATCAGCTAATCATTCCACGTTCACGCAAAGCTGCGATCACCGCGTCTGCTGCTTCCCCCGCGTTCATTTCGGATGTTTTCAAGTGAACATCCGGCGCTTCAGGGGCTTCATAGGCAGAATCAATACCGGTAAAGTTTTTAAGCTCACCTCGGCGAGCTTTTTTATAAAGGCCTTTCGGGTCACGGGCTTCAACAACATCCAGAGGCGCATCAACAAAAATCTCGATGAACTCGCCCTCCTCCAATAGATCCCGCGCTAACTGGCGCTCGCTGCGGAAAGGCGAGATAAACGCCGACATCACGATTAGCCCTGCATCCACCATCAGCTTGGCGGTTTCCGCCACCCGGCGCACGTTTTCAACGCGGTCAGCATTGGTAAAGCCTAAATCACGGTTCAAGCCATGGCGCACATTATCGCCATCCAGCAAATAGGTATGCTGCCCACTACTGAACAGCTTCTTCTCAACCAAATTCGCAATAGTCGATTTGCCCGCTCCTGAAAGGCCCGTGAACCAAAGTACAGCAGGCTTCTGCCCTTTCGCTAACGCACGCGCCTGCTTATCAATATCCACATGCTGCATATGAATATTCTGGCTACGACGAAGAGCGAAGTGGAGCATTCCCGCACCTACCGTATTATTGGTCATACGGTCGATCAGAATGAAGCCGCCGGTATCTTGGTTGTCTTTATAAGCATCAAAGGCAACCGCACGGTTAAGACTTATGGTACATACCCCAATGCCGTTCAATTCCAGCTGCTTGCCTGCTGTATGCTCCAGGGTATTAACGTTCACCTGGTACTTGATATCGGTCACGGTCGCAGAAACTGTCTGGGTACCCAGCTTCATCAAATAGGGGCGGCCCGGCAACAATGGCGCCTCATGCATCCACACTAATGTTGTTTCAAATTGATCGGCCGTGTGAGCGGGCTGTTCCACGCCGGAAATCACGTCGCCGCGGGAAATATCAATTTCGTCTTCCAACAGCAGCGTAATCGATTGCCCTGCCACCGCTTCATCCAAGTCACCATCTAACGTGTAAATACGTGAAACAGAGCTGGTGTTACCCGAAGGCTGCACACGAATTTGGTCGCCCGGGCGAACGACGCCACCGGCAATCATGCCGGTAAAACCACGGAAATCCAGGTTGGGGCGATTGACCCATTGCACCGGCATTCGGAAAGGTAAGCGCTGAAGGTGCTCTGCATCGAGCTCGACCGTTTCCAGATAGCCTAGCAGCGTCGTGCCGTGGTACCACGGCATTTTGGCGCTGTGTTCAATGACGTTATCGCCCTTCAGCGCCGACATGGGAATGAAGGTGATATTTTCCAAACCCAGCTGTTTGGCAAAGGCACGATACTCTTCAACGACCTCATCAAAACGCGCTTTGGAGTAATCGACCAGATCCATCTTGTTAATAGCGACTACTAAATGACGCATTCCCATTAACGACATCAAAAAGCTATGACGACGGGTTTGGGTCAAAATACCGCGGCGCGCATCAACCATCAAAATAGCGGCATCGGCAGTAGAAGCCCCCGTGACCATGTTACGAGTGTACTGCTCGTGCCCTGGGGTATCCGCCACAATAAACTTACGCTTCTCGGTCGAGAAGAACCGGTACGCTACATCAATGGTGATGCCTTGCTCACGCTCAGCGGCCAGGCCATCCACCAGCAGCGCAAAATCCATTTCGCCGCCCTGGGTGCCGTACTTTTTCGAATCGGCTTCAATCGCTGCCAGTTGATCTTCAAACAGCAGCTTCGATTCAAACAGCAAACGGCCAATCAGAGTACTTTTGCCGTCGTCCACGCTGCCGCAGGTAATAAAGCGCAGTAGGCCCTTATGCTCGTGGGCTTTAAGGTAACCTTCGATATCATCAGCAATCAGGTCAGATGAGTGAGACATTAAAAATACCCCTCTTGCTTCTTTTTCTCCATGGAGGCCGCGCTGTCATTATCAATCACTCGACCCTGGCGTTCCGATGTTTTGGTCAACAGCATTTCTTGAATAATTGCCGGCAGCGTATCGGCTTCAGATTCAACGGCACCCGTAAGCGGATAGCACCCCAACGTCCGAAAGCGCACTTTACGCATCATAGGCACTTCACCTGGCTCTAACGGCATACGCTCGTCATCCACCATAATCAGTGCGCCATCGCGCTCAACCACGGGCCGTTCGGCGGCATAATAGAGCGGCACAATAGGGATATTTTGCAGATGGATGTACTGCCATATATCCAACTCGGTCCAGTTGGAGATCGGGAACACACGGATCGACTCTTTGGGGTGTTTACGTGTGTTATACAGTTTCCACAACTCTGGGCGTTGGTTTTTCGGGTCCCAGCGGTGCTGTGCGGTACGGAACGAAAAAATACGCTCTTTAGCGCGCGATTTTTCTTCATCGCGCCGGGCACCGCCAAACGCGGCATCAAAGCCATACTTATCCAGCGCTTGCTTCAAGCCCTCGGTTTTCATTACATCGGTGTGAATGGCTGAGCCGTGAGTAAATGGATTAATGTCCTTCTCAATGCCTTCAGGATTGATATGCACCAGCAAATCCATACCAATATCTTCCGCCATCTTGTCGCGAAATTCATACATGGCCCGGAATTTCCAGCGGGTATCAACATGTAGCAGCGGAAAAGGTGGTGGTGAAGGCGCGAAGGCTTTACGCGCTAAATGCAGCATTACCGCCGAGTCTTTACCGACAGAATAAAGCATAACCGGATTTTCAGTCTCGGCGACCACTTCGCGCATAATCTGGATGCTTTCAGCTTCCAAGCGTTGTAAATGGGTGAGTGATGTCATCATCTATCCCAACATTAGGTGAAAAAGTATGTTCTTAAGTGCTAAGAAGCCACACCGCTATCGGCAGGGACTTGCACTAACCAAAACATCGTCTGTTGCGTCAACCAAGCCGTTACTTCCGGGCTAGCTGAAAACCAAGCGCCATGAAATACCAAGACGACAGGCTTTTTATTTTCTTGGCTCTTACTGATGAGCGCCTGCATTGCGGCTAGATAATCATCCGCTACTGGTGGGCGATTAAAACAGCGCATCCACAGCCGACCACGCGCTCCATGTAAGTAGATCTGATAAACCGGCCGGTGAGTATGCGCAACCCGGCGTACACCACCTTGCCAACGTAGCTCGGCCTGCCCCAGCTTAGCTAATATCGGAACAACCGATTGCCGATACCATCGCCCTCGTTGGGAACGTTGTTTCGCCCACGTGTTTAGTGACCATGGCTCGTGCTTTAACCTCTCGCGCTCCCACCAGTGCTCTATGGCACGCCGAGTCAGTTCGACGCCATGCTCTCTCTTCAAAAATATAGCCAAGTCAGCACTATTCCAGCCTGGCTGACCCTCAGGGGGAGCCGTATAAAGCACTTCCCATAGCTGTTGCTGAATAGTGGCATCAAGAACATTGGCTTGGCCCTTCGAGCGGCCACGCGCGCGAACCGGCACTGCTGCCCAACCACCTTCACAAAACGCCTTCCAGGCTGCTGAAACCGTCGGCGCAGAAAGCCCAGCCTGCTGACTAGCCAGCGCTACCGTCGCCCCATCCAAGCGCAGCTTGACGGCTTGCATACGGCGCTCATTAAGCTTTTCGGGCGATAAATGTTTAGTACCCAAAATTATCGCTAACCACCTGAATTAAGTATATTTTATAAGAATAAATATTTTAGGAATATGCAAACATTAGACACCATCATAAAAGCCTGCGTAAAATCCAGCAAGCAAACCGCGTCATTGACATTAGCAAGGACCCACCATGACCCCCTGGGCCGTTCTATTTTCTATTACAATATTACTGGTACTTTTAATCAGCGGCCGCTTAAAGCCCGCCATCGCTTTTGTCACCTTGGCCGGTATATTCTTGCTATTAGGTTTGGTTGACACCTCAACCCTGCTCGCTCAATACACCAACCCAGCACTTGCAACACTACTGCTCTTGCTTCTCGTTTCGCTGTCACTTGAACGCTCCCCCCTGCTGGACTGGCTCTCACGCACTTTGTTAAAGGGCTCCTCACAGCTTGCGACGGCACGCTTAATGGGCAGTACAGCTGTGCTTTCTGCGTTCTTGAATAACACCGCCGTGGTCGCCGCCTTTTTAGGCGCCATTTCGCGCCAGCAGCGTATTGCACCTTCACGACTGCTGATCCCGCTCTCTTACGCTTCTATCTTAGGCGGCATTACTACGCTGGTAGGTACTTCTACCAATTTGGTCGTGAACTCGTTTAATTTGAGTGCCACCGGCAGCGAGCTGGGCATGTTCCAATTTAGCTTGGTGGGAATCCCGGTAGCGCTAATTACTCTATGCGTGTTGATGTGGCGCGCCAACGCCTTACCCCATCATCAGCTGGAAGACACCAACGAGCAGCTTTCCTACTTTCTAGCGGCCGACCTGGAACCAGACTCTCCTCTGATTGGGAAAACAATCGAAGAAAACGGCCTGCGCAGCTTAGACGGGCTTTATTTACTGGAAATAGAACGACAAGGAAGACTAATAAGCCCTGTAGCACCAGATGAGCAGCTTCAAGCCTATGACACGCTCGTTTTCACGGGTGAAGTAAGCAAGGTACAAGCGTTACAGCGCTTTCCAGGGCTACACCTATTTGGTCATCAAGCTGACCACCTGCTGGCGACTAACCTAGTAGAAGTAGTGATTTCCCATGAGTCTGAGCTTTCAGGTAAAACGCTGCGAAACGTAGACTTTCGCAGCATGTTTAGCGCCGGTGTGGTGGGCATAAGGCGGGGGGAAAAACGCTTGGAGGGGCAGTTAGGAAAAATTTCGCTTCGCGTGGGGGACTGCTTACTGTTAGCGGTTAGTGCTGATTTTCGTCAGCACCGCAATCTAGACCGAAACTTCCACTTGCTAAGCGGCAGTTTTACTCGGCCACAATTAAGTAACAAAGAGAGCCTGCTTAGCGTGGGCGGCTTCGCAGCGGTTATTGGGTTAGCCACCACCAACATGCTGCCTCTGTTCCACGGGTTGCTGATACTATTGGGCGGGCTGCTGTTAATGAAAGTAATTAGCCTGGCAGAGCTGCGCCGCCGCTTCCCGTTTGAACTATGGCTAATTATTGGTTCGGCGTTAGCCATCGCTCAAGCGTTGGAAAACTCAGGCGCGGCCGGGTTATTAGCCACCGGCATGCAGAGCCTATTCAGTGGTTACGGTGTCTATGCCGCGTTTATTGGTTGCTACCTATTGACGCTACTACTGACAGAAACGGTGACTAACAACGCCGCAGCTGCATTGGCCTTCCCCGTTGCCTGGAGCACTGCCCAAGCTTTTGGTGCCGACCCGCTGCCGTTTGTGATGGCCGTGGCATACGGCGCCAGTGCCTGCTTTTTAATTCCATTTGGCTACCAAACCCACCTAATGGTCTATTCACCAGGGCGCTATAAAATTACCGATTTCTTTAAAATCGGTTTACCGATCAGCCTTACCTACTCAGCCGCCGTTCTGGTCATTACACCACTGGTATTCCCGTTTTAGAGGCGTCTGACTAGTGCTGCCAGAACACCATCTGATTTACAAATGGTGTTATCTGGCAAATTTCCTCATACGCCAACCTTCATCAATCCGCCCCATATAACCTGCTTAACGGTAGGGCGAATTCATACGGCGACCTGGTTTAACCCTAAAGATATTACGCAGCCGTTTCATCGATGCGGCGTGGGCTTAGCGGAAACCGCTGCCCCGTAGCGGCAATACGACATTGCACCGTATCAAGAGGAGACAGTTTTAACGGCACATGAAAGCCCACGTACCCGCCGCGGGGAGGCAGCAAGTGACACAACTCCTGACGAAGCTCTGCTGCGCGTACGGTGCTGGTTAGCTCATCATTGACCCACAGCTCGACTTCCAACGGCGCATCTTGCTCATCGGCCCACCAGGCCCAGCCACTAACACCCTCGGCATTGGCCTCAACAAGGCAAGCATGCGCCCAGGGTTGATTCGACTTAAACATCGTATAGCGTGAGTCAAACAGTGCAGAGGCATACTGATAAAGCTCGATATCGCGTTTATTCAAGCGTTTGAGTTCTGCGACATCCTCTTTATCGAGCTTGTGCTGGTCCTCCAGGCGCGCTTTACCTCGGTTGTCTTCACGCTCGGGAATCTGAGTCGAAAAGCGATCATTCAATACTTCCAGGCTTTCAGAATAACGTTCTGTTAAACCTATAAACCCGATAGCCTCAACGTTCACGCCATTGAGAGCCCTACGCTGACGATTACGCATCGCCGGATCTGAATAGAATTCCTTGAAGCTCCCTTTGTAATCCATATTCCTGACAAAATGCGCATATTCAGAGGCAATACGCTGCAGTGGTTCACGCAGGAAGGTAAGCGTATTTCCCGCCCCCCACAAAGAAACAAAGCGCGTGATAGGCACATGCCCCGAAATCATGGCGGGGTTATCAAGCGCCTGCCTGAACTGCCAGAAATCAGGTTGATCGGCATGTAGAAACTCTTTGGCAAGAGGTGACGTTACCTTGGAATTCGCACCATAATCATAAACAATTCGCTCTGACGAAAAGTATTTTTCGGCACCCTGCCGAAAGCTTGTTCCAGCTGTTTTAGGTATATGCACAAAAAAAAGCGACATGAACTACATCTCCTTTATACAACGCCCACTGACACATTCACTTTCGCGCCTAGTGGGCAAGGATTCATTT
>NZ_JBQTDC010000033.1:0-52219 GCF_052353045.1 Halomonas sp. AOP7-B1-5
ATCTACCTGGCTGGACTACGCCTTTACCGGTGGCGCGCTGGATGGCGTGACCCTGGGTGGCGGCGTGCGCTATGTAGGTGAAAGCGTGGATGGCGATATCCAGGTGGGCAGCTTTACCCTGGCCGATGCCATGATCGGCTATGAGTTTCTTGATAACTGGCAGGCTCAGCTCAACGTCAACAACCTGACCGACAAAGAGTATGTAGCCAGCTGCGACTACTGGTGCTACTTCGGGGAATCGCGCAGCGTGATCGGCAGCGTCAGCTACCGCTGGTAAACGTCGCTTGACGAGGTAATGCAGTTGCATTAACCTTGATGCATTGCTTCTGCATTACCACTAAGCGGAGATTGGTGATGAACACGCTTATCGAAGATGATTCTACTCTGACGGATCGCTATCAAACGACTGTTCCTGCCTCAATTCGCCGAGCGCTGAAGCTCAAGCGTCGCGACCGTATCCACTACACCGTTCGCCCGAACGGTGAAGTCGTGCTCTCTCGTACCAGTGATGAAGTCCGGCATGACCCTGTGGTAGCCAGTTTTCTCGAGTTTCTGGAGCGCGATCTGGTCGCGTATCCGGAAACCATTCGACCTGTTACCGCGAGCAGTTTTGCCGAGGCCGAGCGTCTTACCGCAGGGATGGCGGTAGATCTTGATGAAGTGCTGGAAGAAGTGGACGATGAAGAGGAATGAAGCCGCTCACAGTGAATGGATGGAGCCTATACGCCCATCCGCTGTTTATGGAGCAGGTCGAAGCACTCACCGTTAAGGTAAAACGTCTTCAAACAAAGAACCCCGTAGGCTATCGCAGCAAACCGGCCACCAAGCGTCTGGCTGCCATCATCAAACTGGCTTTGAACGATATTCCTCAGGACCCATCCGGCGCTCAGTACCGGCAGGGAAATACGCTCGGCCCTGGGCACACCCACTGGCAGCGGGCAAAATTTTATCAGCAGTACCGGCTGTTCTTTCGCTTTGATGCGGCGAGCAAAATCATCATTTACGCCTGGGTCAATGATGACGCTACAAAGCGCGCCTATGAAAGCAAGCAAGATGCGTATGCCGTCTTCAAGAAGATGCTTGGCGATGGCCATCCGCCGGATAGCTGGCAGGCCTTGCATAACGCCTCACTGAGTGGCGCCGAGCATCTCAAAACGCTGTTGGCGGCGGATGATAGCGAGACCCGATGATAGCCAGCCCTTATGATAGCTAGAGGGGCTTAACGTTCTGTCTTTTCGTGTTTACTTTCCTATCAATCTAGCGAAGCGGCTGGTGCTTCCTTCAGTGCCGAGGTCAGCACGCGAGCAAAGCGCTGTGCCGAAGGCAGTGCGCCAAAGCTCCATACCGGCGGCAGGCGCAGCAGGTTGGCGTTTTTCACAATCGGTAGCTGCTGCCACAGGCCGCTGGTGGTCAGCTGCTCCTCCACGCCGAGCGGCAACGGGTCGATGATCACCAGCCGGGCGTCGGGATAGCCCGCGAGCGCTTCAATCCCTGTCAAGGCAAAGCCCCAGGCATTGGTGGGTTCCTCCCAGGCGTTAGCCAGGCCAAGCTGTTCAAGTACTGCGTTATACAGGCTGTTGTCGCCGAATATTCGCACGTGCCGTGCATCCATGAACTGCACCATCAATAGCGGTGCGGTATCTGGCTGTGCGTCGCGCAGCGATGCCATCAGCGCTTGCGTGTCTTCAATCAGCGCCTCCGCCGCCGCTTCACGCTCGGTCAGCTCCCCCAGCTCGCGCGTCAGCGCCTGAATTTCCTGCCAGGTATCCGTACCGGGTGAAAAGAGCGCAAGCGAGGTAACCGGCGCAATACGCTCCAGGCGCGGCGTGAGCGAGGCGAACATTGGCGAGATCAGGATTCGCTCCGGGGCAAGCTGGGCCAGCAGCTCGAAGTTGGGCTGGGCACGCAGCCCAAGGTCCGTGGCGCTTTGCGGAATACGCGGCTCGCCCACCCAGTCGTAGTAATCCGGCTGCTGGGCCACGCCGCTGATCGGCGCGCCGATGGCCACCAGCGTCTCGGCAATGGTCCAGTCCACCGTGGCAAACTGAGCGTGCGCGCTGGTAAATGCCAGCAGGCTGGTGAGCAGGAGCGTGGCTCGGGCGAAAAGACGCGTCACGGTACGGCGCATGGGGAAAAGCCATTTTGAAAGAAGAACAGTATTTAAACGATAATCCTTCTTGCTTGCAACGCCCCGCCTTCAAGCATTCGGAAGGGCAGGCTCTGGAGATTTTTTATCTTCTGCATTGCCTACCCTCGCCAATCCGGCGGTAAAGGCAAGGCAGGCAAAGACAATGACGGCGTAGGTGGGCGTCAATTGATCCATGATCAACCCAAACAGGGGGGCGCCTGCCGTCTGGCCGATAGCGATGGTGAGAAAACCGATGGTCAGGCCCGTTGCGGGGCGGCTGGGCAATGCCGAAACGCCCCATACCAGATAGACGCCGGTAAGCATGATGTAGGCCAAACCGAACAACGCACCACCGATTAGCGTCAGCGCGGGAGTGGTGCCTTCAACGCCCACCAGCAGGATGCCGCCTGCCAGCGTACCCAGAAACAGCCAGTGTGTCCGGTCAATGCCAAACCGGGCAACGAGCGACCCTGCCCCCGCGCCCGCCATGCCTGCTGTGCCAATGGCCATCCACAGAAGGCCCGCGCCGGTATGGCCCCAATCCAGGCGTAACGTGACCAGTTGGCTGCCAAAAGACCACAAAGCAGTGCTTGAAGCGCCCATCAGGAAGGCCGCGATAATTAGTCGTTTAAGTGTCTTGTTGAGTGGCGGTAAGCCTTTTTCGCGATTTTCGGCTGATTGGGCGTTACCCGGTACGCTGATGGCGACCGCTATCGCCATGCACAATGCCGTTGCTGCAAAGATCAAAAAAGCGATCCGCCAATGGCCGCCCATCAATAGCGCCACGGGCCCTGAAAGTACCACGCCTGCGCCGGTTCCTGCGTTGATGAGTGTATTGGTAGCACCTTGGCGGGCGGGCTTGACCGCAGCGGCCACGGCCGCAGCCATGGGCGGCGACGCAAGGCCTGTGCTGGAACCTGCCAGCATTACAGCACCGGCAAGCCATAGCGAAGAGGGGGCTGCTGCGATGCCTGTCATGCCCACTGCGGCTACGAGTGCCGCGCCGGTTGCCACTACGCGGGGGCCTAGCCGCTCGGTCAGGTGGGCAGAGACTACGATTGCCACGCAATAGCCCAGAAAAGAGCCACCTGATATCAACCCGCCCACGGTTGAGGATAAAGAGAGATCCGCATCGATTTGGGGAAGAAACAGCCCAAAAGCAAAGCGGGCAAAGCCGTAGCAGATGGCAATGAGCCCAAATCCCACGGCGCCGAGCGTCATGCCCGGACTCATGATGATGCCTGTTTGACTAGGCGAACCGCGCAATGCCGAGCGGTAGCAACGGCATCCGCGCCGCGATAAATGGCGGTCGCCGTTGCGCCTTCGAACAGAATCAGAATTTGCTCGGCGAGCTGCTCATCGCCACGTCCGTTGGTTTCGAGTGCAACGATCTCCTGAATCTTGTTCCAGACCCCGGCCTTGTGAGCGGTCATGGCCTCGGCGATCTCCGGTATATCACCACCGGTTTCCCCATAAGCGCGTAGAAATAGGCACCCTCGGCAGCCTTCTACCCGCACCCAGTCTTCAAGTGCCTTGAAAAGCGCATTAACGCTGTCCACGTCGGTTCGGCGCAAGAACCGACGGTCGCGTTCCGTAAGCACGCTGGCGATCAGTGAATGTTTGCTGCCCGCATGTTTATAGAGCGTTCTGCTCGACATGCCGGCAGCCTGCGTAAGCCGGTCCATCCCGGTGGCGGTAAATCCGTGCCGGTCGAAAAGGGATTCTGCGGCGGAGATAAGCTTCGTTTTAATAGTCATACATTCAATGTAAAACGATCATTTTACACCGTCAAGAAAATAAATCCTCAGCAGGCTTTCCACGCCACAGCGTCCACCTCGATCTGCATGGTTTCCAGAGCAAGTTGGGGAACGGGTATCAGCGTGCTGGCGGGTAGTTTTTCCATCGGCCAGCAGTGGCGCATCTCCTCGCCCCAGACCGCCAGCTTCTCGGCGCTGTGATCAACGATCAGCACGGTGATTTTCATGATGTTGGTGTAGTCCAAGCCATGCGCCTTGAGCGCCCTGCCCAGATTGTTGAGCGTTGCCTGAGTCTGGTGGCGAAAGTCGTCGCTGAGCGTATTCGCGGCTCCTTCGCCGCCGAATTGGCCGGATATATACACCAGCTGGCCGCCCGGCGGGGCTTTCACCGTATGGCAGTAGCCGTAGGGCGTAGGGTCAAAAAGTGCGTCGGGGTTTTGAAACTCCAGGGGTTTAGTCATCGCGCTACCTGATTTTCATAAAGTGGGAATGGCAGGCGAAGTGTAAAAGTTCAAGTTAACATTAAGTCAAACGGCTTTTCGGCCAAGCATTCGATGACTAACAAGACGACAGCAGAGAGGATGGTTTGAAACGATTTCTTACGGTGAGTGAGCTGGCGCAAAGAAGCGGCATAGCGGCGTCCGCCCTGCGTTTTTATGAATCTCGTGGGCTGATTGCGTCGGTGCGCACCAGCGGCAACCAGCGCCGTTTTCACCCGTCGATGCTGCGGCGTATTGCGCTGATTCAGGTGGCGCAGTCGGTGGGGTTTACGTTGGAGGAAATCGCCGGTGAGCTTGCGTGTCTGCCCATGAACCGAACGGCCACCAAGCGCGACTGGGAGCGGGTGGCCGTGAAGTGGCAAAAGGAACTGGCCGCCAAGATGGCCAGGCTTCAATCGCTGAACGATAACCTGACCGGCTGTATCGGCTGTGGGTGCTTGAGCATGAAAGCATGCCGCTTGCTGAACCCCGAAGATGCGTTGGCACAACAGGGCAACGGGGCTCAGCGGCTTTCATAAAACGTGTTTAGAAACGGTAGTGAACGCTTGCGGTAATCCCGCGCTCGGCGCCGAAGTAGCAGTAGTCCAGCGAGTTGCATGACGCGACGTATTCTTTATCCAGCACGTTGTTGACGTTCAGGCGGGTTTCGACGCCGTTAACGCCGACATGACTCCAGTCATAGCCGATGGTGGCGTCCACCAGAGTGTAGTCGGGCACGGTTTCGGTATTGGCGCGGTCCGCGGCGATGTCTGCGTAATGGCGTACCCCAACGCCTACATCCACGCCGTTTAGCCAACCGCTATTGGCTGCATAATGGCCCCATAGCTGCACCTGGTGCCGGGGGGAGTAAATGGCGTTGTTGCCCTGGTTGCCGTCGTCGCTCTTAGCATAGGTAATATCGGTGAAGCTGTAGCCTGCCTGTAGCGAGAGCGTTTCGGTCAGCTGGGTCTGGGCTTCCAGCTCAAGGCCTTGGGATTCGATTTCACCCACCGCGCGGTAGGGGTCAGAGGGCTGCTCTTTGGTGGCCACGTTTTCCTGGCTGATGTGGAAAAGTGCCGCGCTGTACTGGCTGGCGCTACCGCTGGGTTGGTATTTCACCCCGGTTTCCCACTGCTCGCCCTCCATGGGAGAGAGCAAATCGCCGCGCTCGTCCACAAAGCTTGTGGGGGTGAATGCGGTGGAGTAACTCAGGTAAGGCGCCACGCCGTTATCGAACAGATAAACCACGCCGGCACGGCCGCTGAATTGGGTATCGCTGAGCGAGCTCGAAGCGTCGGTATCCAGGTCCGTGTTATCGATACTGACCCAGTCATAGCGCCCGCCCAGAGTGAAGCGCCAGTTATCAAGCGCGATTTGATCCTGTAGATACACGCCGGTCTGTTCGATTTCATGACGCTCGCGAATGGGGTCGTAAAAGGCCACCGGGCCCGTGCCATAGACCGGCTCAAACGCGTTGATCGGCTCAAAGGCGCCGGAAGGCCAGGCAACCTCGTTTTCGCGCTGCTGATAATCCACTCCCAAGAGCAGCGTGTGATCCATAAAGCCGTCGCTGAGCCGGGCTTCCAGCTGATTATCAATCGTCCAGGCTTGAAGGGATTCGTTGCTGCCGGAGTAGTAGCGGTTCAGCTCATTGGAGGTAGGTGACGTCCAGCCAAAGCCGTAAGGCTGGTTGAGTACTACGTCCGAGTTGAGGTAACGCAGCATCTGGCGGCCGGTCATCTGGTCATTAAAACGGTGCTCAAGCGTATAGCCGAACATGCGCTGCGTGCGCTCATAGGCGTCGTAATCTTCCTCGCCGTCAAAGAAGTTGTTGCTGATTTTACGCCCGTTGCGGGGCACCACGGCGCCTTCATAAGGCACGCCTGAGTGATAACCGCCTTCGGGTTCGTCCTGCAGGTAGGCTTCAACGGTCAGGCTGGTATCGTCGGTCATATCCCACGTCAAACGCGGGGCAATGGCGTAGCGCTGCTCTTCGGTGGGGCCGAACTGGGTATCGGCGGCGCTGGCGATACCGGTCACGCGAAACGCCACCCGCTGCTGCTCGCCAATCGGCCCGGTAAGATCAAACGCGGCGCTGCGCTGATGATTGTTGCCCACTCGCAAGCGCAACTCGCCGCCTTGCTCGAACTCAGGACGCTTGCTGTTGAGTGCCACCACGCCGCCTGGGGAGGCGCGGCCATAAAGCACCGACGCTGGCCCGCGTACCACTTCGATGCTTTCCAGAAACCATGGGTCAATACGCATGGAACTGTGCGAGTTGGCATCGCCCATTACCTTGAGCCCGTCTAGAAAGGTGTTGCTCAAGCTGCCGTCGGAAAAGCCGCGCAGCACCAGGTAATCAAAGCGGTTGGAGGCGCCCACCTGATTTGAATAAACGCCGGGCGTGTAATCGGTCGCCCGTTGAACGGTATTTACCCCACGGTTCTCCATCTGCTCGCGGGTAATCGTGGAAACGCTTTGCGGGATTTCGATGGCTGGTGTTTCCAGTTTGGTCGCGGCTTGCTGGGCGGTCACCGTCACCGTCGATAGCTGGCGCGAGGCATCCGGCGCTTGTGCATAGGTAACGGGTATCGAGCTGCCTGCCAGGGCAATGGATAAAACAAGGTGGCGATAGGGGAAGCGGTGCTGGCGCATAAGCATGGCAATAAGTCTCAACCGTTTATAATAATGAGAATTATTGATCTTTAACGGCTCGCTGAGCTATGCCAGATGCCAAACCTGATATGCGTAATGCTAACGCTTAAGCAAATATGCAAAGCATCCGCTTTCACGGCTTGGGCGTTTTATAGGCGTGCCGATTAACGTCCGTGGGCGGAATGCCAAAGTGGCGCTTGAAGGCGGTGGCAAAGTTGGTCGCGTGGCGATAGCCGCAGGTATGGGCTGCCTGTTGAACGCTATAGCCTTTTGCCAATACGCAATATGCTCGCTGAAGCCGGCATTGGCGTAAGTGATCAAAGAGGGAGTAGCCGTAAAGCGCACTAAATTTTTGCCGCAGGCTGCTGGGGCTCATCGCCGCACTGCGGGCCAGGTCACTCAGGCGGTAATCAATCATGGGGTTATCGCGTAGCTCGGCATGTAAGCGGGCGAGCCGCTCGCGCTCGCGATGCTTAATGCCTGGAGCGGGCTTAATATTGCGGGATGACGATAGGGGTAGTCCATGTCCCAGAAGCTGCAAGGCAAGCCCGTGCCAGACTAACGACTGTCGCCAGTCGTCGAGTGGAAATTCACGGGTGGCACACAGCTGCTCAAAGAGCGCGGAAGGTAGCTTCCAGGCGTGCAAATGGGGTTCGTGAGCGCTGGGTAGCGCATAAGGGGCGGTGGTCAGAACGGCGATGTTAAGCGTACGTAGCCGTGCTTGAGCGGGCTGTTCGACGATCAGCGGTGCCTGCGGCGTGAAATGCGCACATAGCCCCTGACCGGCGCTAATCACCAAACGCTTTTGTCCCTGGGCGATCTCAATACCGCCTTCCATCACGACACATAAAAACCACGGCACCGTCTGCGTGGAGCGCGAGGCGTAGCGTTGGCGTACCTCAAGGTCGGATAACGTGAGATGCAGGCCAGGGGGTAGCGGCAAGTCGCTGACGCTGCCCAGCGCAATGGGGTGATCATGCCCTTGATAGGCATGTAAGTAATCGATGCCGAACTTATGCCCCAGCTGACTCAGGGTCGACGGCGTGAGAGACGTAATAGTCGGCATCGATAGACTGACCTATGGCTTAGTAATCCAGTGACCAACCCAGTGTGAACGTACGGCCACGACCCTGGTAATCGTAGAGGTATGCCGGCCCGTAGGTGGGTGAGTAGAAACCTACGGCGCGCTGCCCCCAAGGGGTTGAATACTGCTCATCGGTCAAGTTGCTGATACCCAGGCTGAGAGTACCCAGCGCGGTATCCTGACTGCCGATCAGGTCGAAGGTAGTGAAGCCGTCGATGCGGCCATCGTCACTGTCCTTGTAATCGCGCGCATGGCTGCCTTGAAGGCGCAGCGTTCGATCATTATCTGCCCAGGCAATATGAGCGGTCAGGCTATCCTGCGAAGGGTAGGGCGCCACGGTAATGCCGCGATCCTGCCAACGGCCATCTTCCTTGCGCTCTGAGACGAGTGTATGCAGCGTGCCGCCCACTTCCCAGTGGTCGCCGATAAAGCGGGTGACCGAGGCTTCCAGCCCGTAATCGCGACGGTCGTCGTCGACCTGAGTAACGTTCAGGTCACTATCAAGCTCCATGGCGGTATCCGACCAGGCATAGTAAACCGCGGCCTGGGTCATCCAGTCGCCGCCACGGTAGCGCCAGCCAAGCTCCACCTGCTGGGTCTTGATACCGTCCAACGGATTGTCCGCCACAGTTTGCCCGGCGCGGCCGTAGTACTTGGAAGGGTCGGGCAACTCGAAGCCTTCCGAGTAGCCCAGCCAGCTCTGGTGGCCGTTGTCGAAGTCGTACAGGGCGCTTACGTTATACAGCGTGACGTCGTAGTCACTCGAGCCGCCCGGCACGTTGTTGAAGTCGTCGATATCCACGTCCATGCGCTGGTGGCGAATGCCGCCGCTGAGCTGGAGCTGATCCGTTGCCCACCACTCGCTCTGGGCAAACAGCGCCAGAGTATCGATCTCGAAGCCCGGGTAGCGCGGTGTGATACGGTCGGCGCGCTGCACGAGCCCACCGGAGGCATCGCTTGCCGCGCGATCAAAGCGCATCTGCGTGGCGTCGAAGGATTCACGGTCCAGGTCGGCGCCATAGGTCAGGTTAAGGCTGTCCGTCAGGTCCGCCGAGAAAAGTCCTTTCAAGCCGCTTAGCGTGGTGTTCTGCTGGGAGGCCGCAAAGTAATAGCCACCGCCTTGGGCTGCGTAGGGGAATGGGTGGAAACTGGATTCTTCTTCACGATGGAATGCCTGAAGATAGAAATCCTGATTCAGCAGATTGGCATGGTGATAATTGACGCTAAACATTTTGCGGTCGGTGCGCGGGTCGCGGTCGGCGGTAAAGCCGTCGCGGATATCGGCATCGTCAAGGTTTGGCGCAGCGGCCGCCAGGTTGGGATAGTAAACTCCACGGTCGCCCTGCTTGCCTGACTCATAAAGCTGGCCACTGAGCGTTAGCGTCTGTTCATCGCTTAGCTCGACGCGCACGTTGCCTAAAATATCCAGGCTGCGGTTGTCCTGCAGATCGCTCTGGGCGATATCAGGAAAAATCTCATCGCCTCTGGCGTCGTACTGGCGGCCATTTTCGACCAGCGATACGCCAATGCGCCCCTGTACCGTATCGTTACCGCCGCTGGCCGACTGGGAGAGGCGACGATCAAGATCATGGCTGTGGTTGAAGCCGCCGGTGACACTAGCCTGGGTTTCAAAATGCGGGGCGCCGCTTTCGCCCTGCTTGGTAATAATGTTGATCAGCCCGCCCGTGGCGCCACCGCCATACAGGCTGCTGGTGCCCGAGAGCACTTCGACGCGTTCGATATTGAACGGATCAATGGCATCGAACTGGCGCGATAAGCCGCGCGAATTGTTCAGTGAAACGCCGTCAATCAATACTTGAACGCTGCGCCCACGCATGTTCTGCCCCGCGTTGGTGCGGCCCTGCGGGCCAAAATCGAGCCCCGGTACCAGCTTGCCCAAGGCCGTTTTCAGGTCGCCGCCCGTACTGATCTGTTGCTGAAGCTCTTCGTTCTCAACGATATGAACGGCGCCTGAAATCTGGCTGATATGCGTTGGCGTACGCGAGCCTACGACGACTAGCGTTTCCTGGGCGGCGCTTTCATTCGTGTGGGCAGCTGCTGTCTGTGCATTGGAGGTTTGTGCAAAGGCCAGCAAAGGAAAAGCGCCGCTCAAAAGACCGACGCTTAATACGATAGTGCGGTTCATGGGTTATCCAGAGAACAGGTTGTTGTTAACCGTGATCCTATCATTGGCGAGAGGAAACGCAATGATAAATGTTCTCATCGTTAGCCAGGGTAACCTTACTTATCGTCTTTCAGATTGCGGCTAGCGGCTGGCTTGCTGGGGGCTGCCGTGTCGTCGGCCTTAGGCTTTTCTTCCGTCGCTTCGACAGAAGCCGTGGGCGCGGGCGTCTGTGGCGCAGACTTCTGGTTTTCAATCGTGGTTTCCAGGTTTGCCACCTGACGCTCCAGTGCCTCCACGCGGGAGCGCGTGCGCTGCAGTACATCCATCAGGATATCAAAGTCTTCCCGAGAGACGAGTTCGAGACGGTCAAAGGCGCCGCGAACGACCTGCTGTACACCTTTCTGAATATCCTCGGGGGCTTGTGATGCATTCTGTAAACGATCGCCAATCTGCTGGGCCAATCGGCTAATACGGTCTTGGGGCGCCATCGTTCTCTCCTTGATAGGGGGTCATACAAAAGTGGGCACTCTCTCAAGGATACGCAACCCTTAAAGAGTACGCATGTATTGCATGGCGTGTTTTAGGGATTTGTCTTCAATGAAGCGCTGCGCTTCTTCTTGGTGCGGCGGCATATTCTGATTGCGCTGTGCTGGTGCATGCCTTGCCGCGTCAGCCAAGCGATGCTCCTTTTTCGTGCTTAGATTTTCATTTTTTAAATATAAGTTAATGAAAATAATAATAAAAAAATTCTGTGGCACGGTATGCGCATTAGTAGGGCATTGCCATTTTTAGCGACGTGTCGCTACACATCCAGCAGGCCTTATCCAGCAGGGGAGATCGGGATGAAACTCATCACCGCCATCATCAAGCCATTCAAACTTGACGACGTTCGTGAGGCGCTCGCCGATAACGGCGTCCAGGGAATTACCGTCACGGAAGTAAAAGGCTTTGGTCGCCAGAAAGGCCATACCGAGCTTTATCGCGGCGCTGAATACGTTGTCGACTTCCTGCCCAAAGTAAAAGTGGAAGTGGCGGTTGACGATGCGCGTCTGGAAAGCGTTATCGACGCTATCTGCAACGCCGCGAATAGCGGAAAAATTGGCGATGGCAAAGTCTTTGTCACCCCGCTTGAGGACGTTATCCGTATTCGTACCGGTGAGCGCGGCGCAGACGCTGTGTAGGCAGTGAGTGACAGGGATACTTTCATAGTTCAACGGGGAACTAACAATGAATGAACTGGCTGATCTGAGCTACGCGCTCGATACGTTTTACTTCTTGATTTGCGGTGTGCTGGTCATGTGGATGGCCGCGGGCTTTGCCATGCTCGAAGCAGGCCTGGTGCGCTCCAAGAATACCGCGGAAATTCTAACTAAAAACATCGCGCTATTCGCCATTGCCTGCACCATGTACTTACTGGTGGGCTACTACATCATGTATTCAAGCAGCGAAGGCGGCTTCCTGCCGAGCCTGGGCTTCTTGATTGGCGCTGAAAACAGCATGGATGCGGTGACGGCCGGCGGTGAAGATGCGCCGTACTACTCCATGCGCGCGGACTACTTCTTCCAGGTCGTGTTTGTTGCAACCGCGATGTCGATTGTGTCGGGCGCCGTGGCTGAACGCATGAAGCTCTGGGCCTTCCTGGCGTTTGCTGTGGTGATGACAGCATTTATCTATCCTATTTCCGGCTACTGGACCTGGGGCGGCGGCTGGTTGTCTGAAGTGGGTTACTCGGATTACGCCGGTTCAGGCATTGTGCATATGGCCGGCGCTGCGGCGGCCCTGGCCGGTGTGCTGGTGCTCGGCCCACGGAAAGGCAAGTACGGTAAAGATGGCGCTATCCATGCGATCCCCGGCGCCAACATGCCGCTGGCAACGCTGGGTACGTTTATTCTGTGGATGGGCTGGTTCGGCTTTAACGGTGGCTCTGAGCTGAAAATGTCGGATATCGGCTCGGCCAACAACGTCGCCCAAGTGTTTGTGAATACCAATGCTGCTGCGGCTGGCGGCGTGATTGCTGCATTGGTTCTGGCCAAGCTGTGGTTCCGTAAGGCGGATCTCACCATGGCGCTCAACGGCGCGCTTGCGGGCCTTGTCGCGATCACCGCCGACCCGCTTTCCCCAACAGGTTTAGGGGCTGCAACTATCGGTGCATTGGGCGGTTTGATTGTGGTTATCGCGATCATCACGCTTGATAAGCTGAAGCTGGACGATCCGGTCGGTGCGATTTCAGTGCACGGCGTGGTAGGTATCTGGGGTGTTCTGGCTGTGCCGATCACTAATGAGGAAGCCTCCTTCGGCGCTCAGCTGATCGGTATCGTCGGCATCTTTGCCTGGGTGTTCCTTGCAAGCCTGGTGGTCTGGCTGGTGCTTAAAGCCATCATGGGCATCCGGGTTAGCGAAGAAGAAGAGTATGAAGGCGTGGATATCGCAGAATGCGGTCTTGAAGCCTACCCCGAGTTTAGCGTTAAGAAATAAGCATAATGCTAAGCAAGTGAGCTGGCGTGCTCCTTATGGCCTTCCTTTCGAGGAAGGCCTTTTTATTCTCTGCCTGTAGCGGTGTATGCTTAGCGTTAGAGGTGGCTGGCTTTCGCCGCACCCAAAAGACAAGACAATGGCCACCAAGCTAGAGGATGTCGCAATGAAATTGATCTCAGCCATTATCAAGCCGTTTAAGCTTGATGACGTACGTGAATCGCTCTCCGATATCGGCGTGCAGGGCATTACCGTCACAGAAGTAAAAGGTTTCGGCCGTCAAAAAGGCCACACTGAGCTTTATCGTGGTGCTGAGTACGTGGTGGATTTCCTGCCTAAAGTGAAGCTCGAAGTAGCCGTTGACGATGATTTGGTGGAGCAAGTCATTGATGCGATTACCCAGGTTGCCAACACGGGTAAAATCGGTGACGGCAAGATTTTCGTAATGCCGCTTGAGCAGGTCATTCGCATCCGTACCGGCGAAACGGGTAAAGATGCGGTTTAATCTGGTGAGTGGTGAATGGTGAGTAGTGAATGGTAAGGCGTGAGTGGTGAGTAGTAGAAAAAGCCCCTGTGGATTATTTCCAGCAGGGGCTTTTTGTTAATGAGGTGTTAGCGATAGTGGCTAGAATCTTCTATTCACCCTTCACCCTTCACCCTTCACCCTTCACCCTTCACCCTTCACCAACAAATCACTTCTCAACAAACGCACGCTCGATCACGTAATCACCCGGCTCGCCCATACGCGGGGAGATATTCAGGCCGAGTTCATCCAAAAGCGCACTGGTGTCGTCCAGCATGGCGGGGCTACCGCAGATCATCGCGCGATCCTGGCGCGGGTCGATCGGCGGAAGGCCAGTATCTTCGAAGATTTTACCGCTGCGAATATGGTCGGTTAAGCGCCCCATGGTGTGGAACTCTTCACGGGTTACCGTGGGGTAATAAACCAGCTTGTTGGCGATATCTTCGCCCAGATACTCGTGGGCAG
Organism: Halomonas sp. AOP7-B1-5; assembly: GCF_052353045.1. Lineage (NCBI taxonomy): Bacteria > Pseudomonadati > Pseudomonadota > Gammaproteobacteria > Oceanospirillales > Halomonadaceae > Halomonas > Halomonas sp. AOP7-B1-5. The sequence goes on from NZ_JBQTDC010000033.1 coordinate 13,689, forward strand.
GCAGCTCTTTGGTAATAAAGTCGGCGTAGGCCAGCTCAGAGACTTCACGCACGCCGTGTACCAGTACGACTTTATCGTAGCGCTCATAGACTTCCGGATCTTGAATCAGGCTCATAAACGGCGCCAGCCCCGTACCGGTTGAAAGCATATACAGGTTGCGACCCGGCAGCAGGTCGTCGCAAACCAGCGTACCGGTTGGCTTGCGGCTGACCATGATCTGATCGCCCACTTTCAGGTGCTGAAGGCGTGAGGTCAGCGGACCATCGGGCACTTTGATACTGAAAAACTCAAGGTGGTCTTCGTAGTTGGGGCTGGCAATGGAGTAAGCGCGCATCAGCGGTTTGCCATTAACTTCAAGGCCAATCATGACGAACTGGCCAGTTTTGAAGCGCAGGCTACGCTCACGCGTGGTGCGGAAGCTAAACAGGGTATCGTTCCAGTGGTGAACGCTGAGTACTTCTTCTAACGCAAACTTACTCATGCCGACTTCTCCCTCAGGTGATAAAGCGTTAGCCTCACCACTCATATACTTAAAAAGAATAAAAATTTCTTAAAACGTTGTCAGTAAGTCTAAGCAAAGAGTGGTATATCTGTTAAGCAAATTATATTGATAACGTTTATCTCTAAAATAGATATAGGCCTTGTATGCACTACACCTTGCGCCAGCTGGAAGTGTTTGTAGCGGTAGCCCAGCATGAAAGCGTCTCTCACGCCGCCCGCGCCTTGGCCATGTCGCAGTCGGCTACGAGTACCGCTCTGGCTGAACTGGAAAGACAGTTCGATTGCCAGCTGCTTGACCGCATAGGCAAGCGCTTAAAGCTCAATGCGCTGGGCTTCCAACTTCTGCCCAAGGCGGTTGCTCTGCTTGACCGTGGCGAGGAGATCGAGGAGCTGCTGCGCGGGCAGCAGGGCGTAGGCACGTTGGATGTAGGCGCGACCCTGACAATCGGCAACTATCTGGCAACGCTTCTGATCAGCGATTTCATGCAGCGCTACCCCGGTAGCCGGGTGCGCCTTTCGGTGCGCAACACACGCCATATTATCGAGAGCGTGCGCCAGCACTCGTTGGACCTGGGCCTGATCGAAGGCCAGTGCGACGACGAGATGATCATCAGCCAGCCCTGGGTCGAAGATGAGCTGTGCGTGTTCTGCTCGCCGCGCCATCCTTTAGCCGGACAAGACCATCTTGAGCTTGAGCAACTGTTGCGCGAAGACTGGATCATGCGCGAAGAGGGCTCAGGCACCCGGATGACCCTAGAGCACGCCGCGCGCCACCGGCGCAGCCGCTTTAATACGCTGCTGGAGCTTGAACATACCGAAGGGATTAAACGTGCAGTGGAGTCTGGCCTGGGTATCGGCTGCGTATCCCGCCTGGCGCTGCGCGATGCCTTCCGGCGTGGCAGCCTGGTACCGCTACCCACGCCGGAGCTGGATCTAAAGCGTCAGTTCACCTTTATCTGGCATCGCCACAAGTACCTGACGACCGGCGTACGCGAGTTCCTGCGCCTGTGCCGCGAAATGACCGCTGGCGCCAAGCGCAGTGATGATATTGAGCTGCCGCCGGTTCCCTGAGGCGTTATTCGCCTCTAGATTCATACGCGAGCTGGCGTGTACTGGAAGAGCGCTCTTCTTCAAGCGTAAACCCGCCTACCAATTCAGCGAGCCGTTCGGCCTGCTCTTTAAGCTGTTCGGCGGCGGTGGTGGACTCTTCGACCAGAGCAGCGTTTTGCTGAGTCATCTGGTCAAGGTCACTCACCGCGATGCTGACCTGACTGATACCGTCGTTCTGCTCGCGTGCGGCGGTGCTGATATCGCCCAGCATCTGGGTAACTCGGGTGACGCTTTCGGAAAGCTCGTGCATCGCGGTTCCCGCGTCGTGCACCAGCTGAGTACCGCTTTCTACCTTGCCTGACGAGGCATTGATGCGCTGGCGGATATCCGCCGCTGCGTCGCTGCTGCGCCCGGCCAGCTTGCGTACTTCATCCGCCACCACGGCAAACCCGCGGCCGTGCTCGCCTGCCCGGGCGGCTTCCACCGAGGCGTTCAGGGCCAGCAGGTTGGTCTGGAAGGCGATGCTGTCGATCACGCTGACGATGCTTTGAATCTCGGTGGAGTTGGTGCGGATATCGTCCATAGTGATGACCACCTGCTCGAAAGCGCCGTTAGTGCGCGTAGCGAGTTGCGAGGCGGTTTGCGCAAGCCCGCTGGCCTCTTGCGATGCGCTAGTGGTGTGGCCCACGGTGCTGCTGATCTCCTCCATGGCGGTCGAGGTCTGCTGCAGGCTGGCGGCGGCCTGGTCGGTGCGCCGTGAAAGGTCCTGGCCGCCTTGAGTTATTTCGCTTGCGGCGTGGTGGACCGATTCGCTGCTGGCGCGCACATCCACCAGTACATCGTGAATCTTCACCGCAAAGGCGTTGAACTGCGTGGCCAGTTCGGCGCTTTCATCACGGCCGCGCACTGGCAGGCGCTGGGTCAGATCGCCGTCGCCGGAAGCGATATCGCGCATACGGTCGGCCAAGCGACGAAGAGGGCGGGCGATACGCGCCCCGATCCACCACAGTGCAAACATACCGACAACCGCCAGCAATAAACCCACCGTAGTCATGCCCAGGGTATTTTGATCGCGTTGTTCACCCAGCAGGTCTTGCAACGCATTGAGGTCGGCAAATACCACCTCTTCCGGCAGTTGCAATACGAGCACCCAAGGCTGCTCAGTATTGCCGAGCTGGAGCGTATGGTAGCGCTGGATCATGCCGTTATGCGTATTGCCTCGAAAGCCCGCCTGCGAGGTTGCTTGCCTGATGCCTTCCAGAACATCGCTATTGAGTGTACTGCCCGTTGGTTGGCCAAGCGTCTCGCTATTCGCAGTATCCGCTACCAAACCGCCTCGGCCGGCGACCAGAATCATTCGCCCAGCACCGTTATAGAGGTCTTGGCTTGCCTCGATCAGCATGTTCTGAATAAAGTTCAGCGATAGGTCTACCCCGGCGACACCGCGAAACTCGCCATTCACCAGAATGGGAGCATTGAAAGAGGTAACGAGCAGCGACTCACCGTCGTAATCATAAACGGCTGGGTCAATAACGCAGGGCGCTAGTGTTTCTTTGGGGCAGAGGTAGTATTCACCTTCGCGTACACCATTGGCGAGCACGGTCTGGCTATCCATGGTGTCTCCCAGCGGCAAAACCTCCAGGTTGCCCTCTTCAGTGCGGTACCACCAGGGCATGAACCGGCCACTGCCGTCATGCCCGTAGCGCTCTTCACCAAGGTAGCGCGCATCATCGCCAAAAGCATCGGGCTCCCAGCCGATAAAAGCGTCAAGCAGCGCCGGGTTGTCGGCAACGGTTTGGCGAATGATATTGGAGAGCTGACGGCGGCTTAGATAGAGCGCTTGCCGTCCCTCAGCGTCAGTGGCGCCCATGAGAGCATTGGTGCGTGCTAGCTGATTGGCGACCTGAAGCGCGTTGTTGAGCTCGCCCTGAATACGTTCGCCTTCCGCCTCGATAATCGCGTTCAAGCGAGCATCCAGCGCGGTTTTCGCCTGTTCACGGGTGTGCTGATCGACGGTTTCAGCCGTACGGTTGGTCGCTACCAGGTTATAGACAACCAGCGCAGCGACAATCGCCAGCAGGCAGGGACTTGCTAGCACAAGCAGGTAGGTTCGCAACGAGCCAAAATGCATACTGATTCCTCAAGAGCCAGGGAAGTAATGGGCAGCGATGCGTGAAAATCACGCAGCAGGGAGACGGCTGATAAGTTTCGTAAGTTATCGGCATGCGAGGCGACGACTTGAAAAGTAAAGATGCAAATTAATGACTGAGCGCTGCACATCACGTGGCAGACCGGTTGTGATATAGGGCCCTTTAGTAAGGGCCCGTTCTCGGCTAATTAATAGGTTGGGTAGGCAGGTGAGGGCAACTGTTGCTTAGCGGAGTGGCTATCTCCCTCAAGCGTAAACCCGCCTACCAATTCAGCGAGCCGTTCGGCCTGCTCTTTAAGCTGTTCGGCGGCGGTGGTGGACTCTTCGACCAGAGCAGCGTTTTGCTGAGTCATCTGGTCAAGGTCACTCACCGCGATGCTGACCTGACTGATACCGTCGTTCTGCTCGCGTGCGGCGGTGCTGATATCGCCCAGCATCTGGGTGACCCGGGTGACACTTTCGGAAAGCTCGTGCATCGCGGTTCCCGCGTCGTGCACCAGCTGAGTACCGCTTTCTACTTTGCCTGACGAGGCATTGATGCGCTGGCGGATATCCGCCGCTGCGTCGCTACTGCGCCCGGCCAGCTTGCGTACTTCATCCGCCACCACGGCAAACCCGCGGCCATGCTCGCCTGCCCGGGCGGCTTCCACCGAGGCGTTCAGGGCCAGCAGGTTGGTCTGGAAGGCGATGCTGTCGATCACGCTGACGATGCTTTGAATCTCGGTGGCGTTGGTGCGGATATCGTCCATGGTGATGACCACCTGCTCGAAAGCGCCGTTGGTGCGCGTAGCGAGTTGCGAGGCGGTTTGCGCAAGCCCGCTGGCCTCTTGCGAAGCACTGGTGGTGTGGCCCACGGTGCTGCTGATCTCCTCCATGGCGGTCGAGGTCTGCTGCAGGCTGGCGGCGGCCTGGTCGGTGCGCCGTGAAAGGTCCTGGCCGCCCTGAGTAATTTCGCTTGCGGCGTGGTGGACCGATTCGCTGCTGGCGCGTACATCGACCAGCACATCGTGTATTTTTACCGCAAAGGCGTTGAACTGGATCGCCAGCTCAGCGCTTTCGTTGCGCCCGCGTACCGGCAACCGCTGGGTCAGATCACCGTCGCCGGAGGCAATGTCGCGCATGCGGTCGGCTAGGTTTTTAAGCGGGCGAGAGATGCTGGTTCCCAATAGCCAACTGGCCAACAGGCCGAGGCCTGCAATCAGCAGCCCCATTAGGATCATTCCCCACGTGGAGGCTTTGCTCTGTTCACTAAGCTGATCCTGCAAACCATAGAGACCCGCCATGACGGCACTTTCAGGGAGACGAATCATCAATACCCACGGCTGGCCGCTCTCGTCGATAGCAAACGGCCAGTACAGTTCGGTCATGCCCTGCTCGGTATCAAGCTTACGCACACTCTCGCCCTGCTGGGCTTGAGCGATGCTGGTCTGAAGTTCAGGGTCGAGCACGTTTTCAACGCGTTTACCCATTAGCTCCGGCGCACCCGTATAAGCGGCTAGGGCACCATGAGCGGCAACCAGGGCCATTTCGCCCACTCCGTCATAAAGGGTTTCGTTAGCCTCTTCAAGCAAGCCCTGAATGAATTCAACCGAGAGGTCTACGCCAGCACTGCCGCGAAACTCGCCGTCCACGATAATGGGGGCGTTAAACGAGGTCACCAGTAAGGTTTCGCCGTTATAGTCGTACAAGTGTGGGTCGACAATACAGCTGCGCTGGGTTTCCTTGGTGCACAGGTAGTACTCTCCGCGGCGAATGCCGTCTGCATCGCGTTCCTGGTTTTCTATGTCACTGCCCAGCGCGAGAACTTCAATGCTGCCACTGTTAGTGCGATACCACCACGGCATAAAACGGCCATCGGGGCTATAGCCCTGGTCTTCACGATCAGTAAAGCGAGCATCACTACCGAACGCATCTGGCTCCCAGCCAATAAAGGCGTCCAGCAGGTCAGGGTTGTTAACCACCGTTTGACGTACCAGCATTGATACCTCACGCCGGCTCAAGGACATCAACGGCCGGCCGTCGGCATCCTGTTGGCCCAGCATGGCGTTGGTATGCGCCAGATTAGTCGCAAGCGTTAGCGCATGCTCCAACTGACCCTTTATCTCTTCAGCCTGACCTGAGGCAATGGCGGTGAGACGCGCCTCGATATTACTTTCGAGTAGCGTCTGTGTTTCACTTCTCACCAACGACTGGGAGCGTGCGTTGGCAATCACCGAGTAGATCACCAGCGCCGCAATCACCAGGAGAATACAGCCACCCACCAGAGTGGCTATCAGCGTACGGACGGACTTGAAGTTCATTTTTGTTATTGCTCTCTGGGCTCAGTTACTGCTTAACGCAGCAGGGAAGCAGGCGGCATAAGCCGTTGGCTTGAAGAAGCTGAATTGCTTGCCAGGGTAAAGCCGCCCACCAGTGCTGCGAGACGCTCGGCCTGATCCTTGAGCTGCTCGGCAGCGGTGGTGGACTCTTCTACCAGCGCCGCGTTTTGCTGGGTCATCTGGTCAAGGTCGCTCACCGCGATGCTGACCTGGCTGATGCCGTCGCTCTGCTCGCTTGCCGCGGTGCTTATCTCGGCCAGCATCTGGGTGACGCGTGTGACACTTTCCGTCAGCTCATGCATGGCTGTTTCAGCGCCCTGGACCAGCTGGGTGCCACTTTCCACTTTGCCGGTTGAGGCATCAATGCGCTGGCGGATATCCGCGGCAGCGTCGCTACTGCGAGACGCCAGTTTACGCACTTCATCGGCAACCACCGCAAACCCACGGCCATGTTCACCCGCACGCGCCGCTTCTACCGACGCGTTCAAGGCCAGCAGGTTGGTCTGGAAGGCAATGCCGTCGATCACGGTTACAATTTTCTGAATTTCAGCCGACGTCGTGCGGATGTCATCCATCGTGACCACCACCTGCTCAAACGCCGAATTGGTCCGCGAGGCCAGCTGCGACGCCGTTTGAGAAAGTCCGCTGGCTTCCGTGGAAGCGCTGGAGGTATGGCCCACTGTGCTGCTGATCTCCTCCATGGCGGTCGAGGTTTGCTGCAGGCTGGCCGCGGCCTGGTCGGTGCGCCGTGAAAGATCCTGACCACCCTGGGTGATCTCGTTGGCCGCATGATGAACGGATTCACTGCTGGCGCGTACATCGACCAGCACATCGTGGATTTTAACGGCAAAGGCGTTGAACTGGATGGCAAGTTCGGCGCTTTCATTGCGTCCGCGCACAGGCAGGCGCTGCGTCAAGTCGCCGTCGCCCGAGGCAATGTCACGCATACGATCGGCCAGGTTTTTCAGCGGGCGAGAGATGCTGGTTCCCAATAGCCAACTGGCCAACAGGCCCAGAAACGCGATGCCTAGACCCATGCCAAGCATGCTCAACGTGGAGGCTGTGCGTTGCTCCTGCATCTGCTCTTGCATGTTGTTTAAGCCAGCAAACACGGCTTGCTCGGGCAAGCGAAGCATCAACACCCATGGTGCCTCAGTGCCGCCGATGGTAAAGGGCCAATAGAGTTCGATCATGCCCTGCGCCTGGTCAACGTTGCGGACCACTTCACCTTGTTGGGCACGGCGAAGATTCCCCTGTAGGGAAGAGGTAAATGCTTCGCTTGAGGATTTTCCCACCAGGGAGGCATCGCTGGTGTAGGCCGTAACGCCTCCCTGCGAAGCGATAAGCGCTATTTCGCCCGCGCCGCTGTATAGCGTTTGGTTGGCCTCGTTAAGTATCGATTGAATAAAGTCGACCGTATAATCAACGCCCGCAATGCCACGAAACTCGCCATCAACGATAATAGGGGCATTGAACGAGGTGACCAGCGTGAGTTCGCCGTCGTAATCAAACTGCGACGGGTCAACGACACAGGGGGCTAGCGTTTCACGCGGGCATAGATAGTACTCGCCGCTGCGCACGCCGCTTGCCTGGATAGCCTCACTCTCCATAGCGTCGCTTAGCGGAAGCGCGGCTAAATCACCGTTCTCGGTGCGGTACCACCAAGGGCGAAAGCGCCCATCGGCACCGTAGCCAAGGCCCTCACGTCCGGCAAACCGTGCATCCAGACCAAAGGCGTTTGGCTCCCAGCCAATATAGGCATCGAGTATTTCGGGGTTGGTAGCCACCGTTTGGCGTACCAGCAGCGAAATTTCGCGGCGGCTCAGGTTCAGTGCCGGTCGGCCGTTGTCATCCAGCTGGCCCAACATGGCATTGGTGGCGGCCAGGCTTTCGGCAATCTTGAGGGTTTTTTCAAACTGGCCCTGGATAAGCTCTGCCTGCGCTGAGGCAACGGCCGTTAAGCGTGCTTCGATATTGCGCTCAAGCAGTTCTTGGGTCTGGTCTTCTACCAGTACCTGAGAACGCGCATTGGCAATCAGTGAATAGATTACCAACGCGGTCACCACCAGCAGAATACAGCCACCTACTAAAATGGTAATCAACGTGCGGACGGACTTGAAGTTCATTTTTATAGTTGCTCTCGATGCTCAGTTACCGCTTAACGCGGCAGGGAAGGGGGCTGCACGAGCCGCCCATCTACTTGGGGCGATGAATGGGTTGATAGGGTAAAGCTGCCAACGACATCGGAAAGACGCAAGGACTGCTCTTTCAGCTGCTCTGCGGCGGTTGTAGATTCTTCTACCATGGCTGCATTTTCTTGCGTCATGTGGTCCAGTTCGGCCACCGCAATATTGACTTGATGAATACCGTCACTCTGCTCGCTGGTAGCCGCCGTGATTTCTTCAAGCACATCGGTTACGCGAGTAATGTGCGCCACGATATCCTGCATGGTGGTGCCAGCATCGCGTACCAGGGTTGTGCCGTTATTCACTCTGCTTTGCGAGTCTTCAATCAGCTTTTGGATATCGTGGGCGGCATCACTGCTGCGTCCTGCCAATTTGCGCACCTCATCGGCGACTACCGCAAATCCACGGCCGTGTTCGCCAGCGCGGGCGGCTTCCACTGAGGCATTGAGCGCCAGCAGGTTAGTTTGGAAGGAAATGCTGTTCATCAGAGTGACAATTTCGCCGATCTTATCCGAGGCGTGAGTGATGTCTTCCATGGTGGTCACCACGTTTGCCACCACCTTTCCGCCTTCATTAGCCACTTCTGAGGCGGTTTGCGATAGCTTGTTGGCTTCCTGCGCTGAAGCCGCCGTGTGCTGGACCGTGCTCGTAATCTCTTCAATTGAGGCCGACGTTTGCTGCAGGCTGGCAGCCGCGTTATCGGTACGCCGGGAAAGATCCTGTCCACCCATGGCGATTTCAGTCGCCGCATGGTGCACTGATACGCTGCTGCTACGTACATCGATCAATACCGCTTCCATCTTGCTCACGAAACGGTTAAAGGCCTGAGCAATTTGAGTAACCTCATCACCGCCCTCTTCGGGCAGGCGTTGGGTCAGATCCCCTTCACCAGAGGCGATATTATCCATGGCGTTACGCACAATCAGCAGGCGGCGCAGCAGCAGTGATAGCAGCAGGCCAAAGGCAAGGGCGGTCAATAGCGCCACAACCACTAAAATAACGATGGAAGAGGTGGCGATTGCGCGTAGGCCAGCCGTTGCCTCATGCTTATCCAACGCGACCATAAGACGCCAGCCGTTTTCACCGCCAATCGCGCGGCCGAGCAATAGCTTGTCACTTCCCTGGAGAGTTAGAGGGAGCGGGGTGGTGGCACTCGTCAATTGATTGATCAAGCCCGTCGTGAGCTGGCTGTTAATGGCGGAGACCGGGCTGAGGATCAAGCCAGTATCGGGGTGGGCGATCAATGTGCCATCGTAAGTGGTGAGAAAACCAAAGCTTGCAGGAGTCGGCGCAATGCCGGTGACCGTTTCGACAATATTGCCGATAGGAATATCCGCACCTACCACGCTGATGAGTTCAGCATTGCGATAGAACGGACGGGCAAATGTAATGACCAGCCCGCCTGTCTGATCATCAATATAGGGGGCGGTAACAATCGTATCCTGTGCTGCTACTGCTGCTTTGTACCAGGGGCGTTCGCGCGCGTCATAGCCGCTGCTCGGCGATGCTCCGTTGTCATAGGTAATGGAACCATCATCGGGATAGCCAATATAAGTAGAAATAAACCCACCCGAGGTAAGGAGCTGGCGAAGCGCCGGGCCGGGATCGTTACTGTTAGCGGCTGTCTCCATGCTTTCCAGCATATTTAGCCGAGTATTGAACCACTCGTTCAAGGCCTGGGTATTGCCGCTCACAACCGCTTTTAAGTTGCTGGCTATCTGTACATTGTTGTGATGTTTTACCGTCATGTAACTGACGATGCCGTTAATCACTAGGCCAAGAATAATCGCTGCCAGTGCGGCTAATAAAATACGTACTCGAAGGGAGGAAAACATGGTCGCTCTCTGTGTCGATAAGCTTCCGTATGCACTGCTGCTACGGAGTGAAGTTATCAAGCTTATCGGCGAGAGCGACTGCTACTTTAGTTAACTATAGGGTGATTGTCGTTAAGCGCTCAACGCAAGTCGCTGACGGCTTCCTGAATATCTTTCAATGGCGCCTTGCTAAGATCTTTTGCCAACGTGTGCGTCACCAGCTTTTGGGTCGGTGCGTCGAGCTTTTCACGTAGCAGGCCTAAGAACTTGGGCGGCGCGACCAAAATCAGCTTTTCCATGCTGTTACTGACGCGTGCGTTATATAGACACTGGGTCACTTCTTTGGCAAACAGTTCATTTTCATGCTTTAACGCCGTGCCCCCTTCAGAGGATGAGCGTGATGACGACGATCTTGATTCATGTACGTCGGCGCCTGCGCTGTCAGTGATCAGGTCGCCTTCATGCAGGCGTCCTTCGGCATGAACCAGGCTCTCTTTTTCCTCCAGATTAAGTGCATCACGGGTGAAAATACGCGCCCGAGCAGCATCAGCTACCACGATATAGGTTGTCATCATTAAACGTCCTCCGTGTCGTTAAGCGTCTGTTAACCATGGCAAGCGTTTGGCATTCGGTCAACCCGTAGAGCATATAGAGTACGCTCCTAGAGTACTGTACCTAGAGCACTTTACGCCGCAGCAGGCTGGTGATTGCTTCACCGATCAGCACCAGCACAATGATCGCAATCAGGATGGTCGCCACGGTCGGCCAGGCAAAGGTATCAATCGCGCCTTGCAGAATCACCCCGATACCACCCGCGCCCACCAGGCCCAGCACCGTAGATTCACGAATGTTGATATCCCAACGTAAAATCACAATGGCGAAAAACGCGGGCATGACCTGAGGCATGATCGCATAGACGATGACCTTGGCCTTGGAGGCGCCCGTGGCTTCCATGGCCTCAACTGGCCGCTTATCAATCTCCTCAATGGCTTCGCCCATTAGCTTGCCGATAAACCCAATCGAGCGAAACACGATGGCGAGTATGCCCGCCAGTACGCCGGGCCCGAAAATAGCCACGAACAGCAGCGCCCAGATAATCGTATTCACCGAGCGGCTAGAGACCAGAATAAACCGGCCAAGCCACAGGCAGGCGCGGTTGGGCGTGGTGTTTTGCGCGGCGATATAGGCCACAGGCAGCGCCAGGAAAATGGTCAGAAAGGTGGCTAACGTGGCAATGTGAACCGTTTCAATCAGCGCGTTCAATATATTGCCAAGCCCGGCCGCGCTGGGTGGCCACATCCGGCCGCCAAGGTTTGAGATTTGGTTGGGCGCATCCCACACCCAGGGCCAGAAAATATCGATATCGCGCACCGCCCATACCACTACCATCAGGGTTACGAGCAGTACGGCGTAGCGAATGAGGCGCTCCTTGCGATCAAAACGTTGCCAGACATGATCGGCGAGCTTTTGTGCGTGATCTACCATATTTTTTTCCTTACCCAGCCGCTGATGCCTTCACTGAGCAAAATAACCGCAATGATGACCAGCAAGATCGCAAAGGCGAAATCGTAATCGTAGCGCCCAAAGGCGTTCATCAAGGTGCTGCCAATCCCGCCGGCCCCGACAATACCCACCACGGCAGAGGCGCGCAGGTTACTGTCCAACTGGTACATGGAAAGCCCTACCTGGCGCGGTAAAATCTGCGGGAATACGGCATAAAAGAGTGTTGCCAAGTAGCCGGCGCCCGTGGCGCGCATCGCCTCTACCTGCCCCCAGTCAATCTCCTCAATCTCTTCGGCGAGCAGTTTGCCTACAAAGCCAATCGAGTAGAGGGTGAGCGTTAAAATGCCTGCCAGCGGGCCAAAGCCGACGGCTGCCACAAACAAGATAGCCACAATGACCGGGTGAAAGCTGCGCGAGATAATGATCACCGCGCGACCCACCAGATAAATGGGCATGGGGGCGACATTGCGCGCAGCCATCACGGCAAACGGAATCGACAGAAAAACGCCCAGCAGGGTGGCCAGAATGGCAATCTGAAAGCTTTCTTTAAAGCCCGTTAGCAGCAGCTCGTAGCGCTCAAGATTGGGCGGAAACCCGCCGCTGAAAATACGCGCCGCGCGGGGCAGGCCTTCTGAAATGCGCGCCCAGTTAAACGGCAGTGAGCCAAACGCCCACACCAGGTAGATGACCGCTAAAATGAGAATGCCATAACGAATTAGCGGGTTAGCAATAAACGGCGGCTTTTTCCAAGTACGCGGCACCGTGGCATGAGTGTCAGGCCGGGTCATGGGCGCGCTCCTCGGCAGGGGCGTCGCTTACGGCCTCGTCAGGTGCTTCGATGCCGCCATAAATGGCGTCCAGGGCATCTTTATTGAAATCGGCTGGCACACCATCAAAGATCATCTTGCCGTGACGCAGGCCCACGATACGCTCGGTGTAGGTTTTGGCCTGGGCGACGTTGTGAATATTGATCAGTACCGGCAGCGACAGCTCGCTTGCCAGGCTCTGCAGCAGCATCATGATCTGTTCAGAGGTGCGCGGGTCGAGCGACGCGGTGGGCTCATCGGCCAACAACACTTCAGGTTCCTGCATTAACGCACGCACCACACCCACTCGCTGGCGTTCGCCACCGGATAGCTCATCCGCGCGCTTGTTGGCGTACTGGGCAATGCCTACGCGCTCCATCAACATGAACGCACGCTCAATATCCGCCTGGGGATAGCGGCGGGTAATCGCCTGATAGAGGTTTACGTAGCCCAGCCGCCCGGCCAGCACGTTTTCCATAACGGTCAGGCGGTCGAGCAGGTTGAAGCCCTGAAAGACCATGCCGATTTTGCGGCGGGCGCGGCGCAAGTCGGCGCCTTTAAGGTTAACGAGTTCGGTGCCGTTTAAGGTGATTGAGCCGGAGGTAGGTTCTACCAGGCGATTGATACACCGCAGCATGGTGCTTTTGCCGGCACCTGAGGCGCCCACAATCGACACGACGCTATTGCCCTCTACCTTCAGATCCAGCCCTTCCAGCACGGCCTTATCGCGGCCATAACGTTTGACCAGATTTTTAATTTCCAGCATGTTTTCGCTTCCATCTGCTAGGAATAACCGCGCCACGCAGCCGTGGCGCGGTGCGTGTTACTCTTCCAGATTTTCAGGCGTATAGCTCACGCCATTGGCGGCCTGGATGGTGCGAATAACCTGCCAGTTATCCTTGTAGTTAATGGGGATAAACTTCTCAACGCCTTCAAACTCTTCGCCAAGCTCTGTACCTACGAAATCAAAGCTGAAGAACGCTTCTTCGATTTTTTCAACCAGATCAGGATGCAGGTTGTACGCATAGTTGTAGGACGTCGTGGGGAAGCGGTCTGATTCATAAATCAGGCGAACGTCGTCGGTATCGTAAAGCCCTCGCGCGGCCATGCGGTCCACGACTTCCGAGGCAACCGGGGCGGCATCGTAATCGCGTGCCACAACGCCCAGCATGGATTGGTCGTGGCTACCGGAGTAGACCACCTCGTAATCTTCCTCAGGCGTTATGCCGAGCTCCGGCAGCAGCGCGCGAGGCGCCAGGTTACCCGAGTTGGAAGTGGGTGAGGTATGGGCAACGCGCTTGCCTTTAAGGTCTGAAAGTTCCTGGATATCGGAATCGGCATGGGTGAATAGCTGCAGCGTGTAGCCAAACTGGCCATCATCAGAGCCCATCAGCGCAAACGGAACCGCGCCTGCCAGGTTCACCGCAAACGGCGTGGGGCCCGTCGAGAAACCAGCAATATGCAGGCGTCCGCTGCGCATGGCCTCTACCTGGGCCGCGTTGGATTGGACCGCGAAGAAGCGTACGTCGCGACCGGTCACTTCTGAAAGGTGGTCGATAAAGGGTTGCCAGATATCCGAGTAAATCGCCGGGTCTTCAACCGGGGTGTAAGCAAAAATTAGTGTATCTGGATTGACCCATTCCGACTCATCGGCTGGACGATCAGCAACCATATCGCCATTTTCATCACAGTAAAGGGCATCAAGATCACCGCGCTCACATTCGGCATAAGCGTGTGAGGAAAGCAGTGCGAGGGGGAGTAACGCTGAAGCAGTCAGTAACGCAAGCGGGCGCTTGCAAAAAAGCGACGTAGCCATGGAAAACCTCATTAGTAAGTTATTTTTATGGTCTTGCTGTTTATGATCGTGCTATTTGTTGGTGCATTATTAATGGTTGTATTAAAGGTAGCTAATAAGCGCTTAAGTGTTCTTTTCTCTGCGCTATGTCACCTTCATGGAGACACTCGCTTTTCGAAAGTGCACATTTAGCCGCCTAAATATTGGTTTTCGAAAATCAACTCTTTCAATCTAGGGTTTGTGACAAAGTTATGTCAAACACTTTTCTTGCCTCCTCCGACCATTGGCGCAACCGCTACTTATTAATGCGCCATGGTCATAGCCAGGCGAATCAGCAAAAGTTGATTATTAGCAGTCCGGAGCGCGGTATTGACGCCTTTGGGCTTTCAGAAATGGGCGAACAGCAGCTCGCGCAGGTGGTGGCCAAGTGGGCATGGCCAACGCCTGACCGTGTGATTCATTCCGATTTTCTGCGCACCACCCAAACGGCTGCGCGTGTTGCGAGTGCCTTTAAGCTTGAGATGAGCAGGGATGAGCGTTTGCGTGAACGCTATTTTGGTGAATTCGAAGGCGAGGGGGATATTCATTATCCGGACGTATGGGCGCTGGATGCCCATGACGCTGAGCATTGCCACCGCCAGGTGGAAGCGGTTAGCTCAGTGGCGGCGCGAATGATGGCCGTGATTGAGCACTGGGAAGCGCAAACCCATGATGAAACAATTTTGCTGGTAAGCCACGGTGACCCGCTGCAAATCCTGCTTACCGCATTGGCGGGCAAGCCGCTCAGCCAACATCGTGAGCAGCTTGCCTTATTACCGGCCAGTATTACCGCGGTAGGCGCACGTTAAGCGCACGGCAACGCTTTAGTGACCCAGTATCTGGCTTAAGAACAGCTGAGTACGCTCCGACTGTGGGTTATTGAAGAACGGTTCCGGTGCGTTTTCTTCAATAATCTGCCCTTGGTCCATAAAGATCACCCGGTCGGCGACGGTTTTGGCAAAGCCCATTTCATGGGTGACGCAGAGCATGGTCATGCCTTCATTGGCAAGCTCCACCATTACGTCCAGCACTTCCTTGATCATTTCCGGGTCAAGAGCGGAGGTGGGCTCATCGAACAGCATGATATCCGGGTGCATGCACAGCGAACGGGCGATGGCTACGCGCTGCTGCTGGCCGCCGGAAAGCTGGCCGGGGTATTTCCTGGCCTGTTCTGCAATCTTTACCCGTTCCAGATAGCGCATCGCCTGGGCCTCGGCTTCCTTGCGGGGCTTTTTCTGTACCCACATCGGCGCGATACAGCAGTTCTCAAGCACGCTTAAATGGGGGAAAAGATTGAAGTGCTGAAACACCATGCCGACGCTGCGGCGAATCTGCTCGATACGTTTTACATCCTGGGTAAGCGGCACGCCGCCGACCACTATTTCGCCTTGCTGATGCTCTTCAAGGTGATTGATGCAGCGAATCAGCGTCGATTTACCCGAACCAGACGGGCCGCAGATAACGATACGCTCACCGCGTTTTACTTCGAAATCAATATCGCGGAGTACGTGAAAGTCGCCGTACCACTTGTTAACGCCGCGCATTTCAACCATCAGATCAGAAGTACTTGTGTCCGTACTTGTATCCGTACTTGTGTCATGAGTGCTTGTATCAGAGCTATTAGTGGCTGCTTGTGTCATGTGTGAAATCCTACTCAAAATCTTTAAGGAAAGCGGCGTTAGCGCTTATGGCCGGTATTGAGCTTGCGTTCCAGATACTGGCTATAGCGCGACATGCTGAAGCAGAAAATCCAGAAAACGAACGCTGCAAATACATAGCCTTCAATGGAAAAGCCCAGCCAGTTCGAGTCGGAAAGCGCAGCCTGCACGATCCCCAATAGATCAAACAGCCCGATAATCATGACCAGCGTGGTGTCTTTAAATAGCGAGATAAACGTATTGACGATGCCTGGAATCATCATCTTCAGCGCCTGCGGCATCACGATAAGCCCCATGCGTTTCCAGTACGTCATCCCTAGCGCGGCAGCCGCCTCTTCCTGACCTTTGGGAATCGCCTGCAGGCCGCCGCGGATCACCTCGGCCATATACGCACTTTGAAACAGCGTCAGACCGATCAGAGCGCGCACCAGGCGGTCGACAGTGATATCCGAAGGCAGAAAGAGCGGCAGCATGACCGAGGCCATAAACAACACGGTAATCAGTGGCACGCCGCGCCAGAACTCAATAAAAATGACGCAAAAGCTTTTCACGATCGGCATGTTGGAACGCCGCCCCAGGGCCAGCACAATGCCGATGGGCAGTGCCCCAATCATGCCCACAGAAGCCAGCAGCAGCGTTAGCATTAAGCCGCCCCAGCGGTGGGTCGGTACACGTGGCAAATCAAAATAACCGCCGTGCAGCAGCACGTAAGCTGCGACCGGGAAGCCCACTAACGCAAGCACCGCCACCCAGCGTTTAAACGGCATGCGCGGTATGGCAAGCCATGCAATAAGCGCAAAGAAGCCCGCAAAGACGATATTGGCCCGCCAAACCTCATCGCGTGGGTAGAGGCCATACATGAACTGGCTAAAGCGCGCCTTCACAAATACCCAGCAGGCACCTTCGCGCGAGCAGTCTTCCCGTGTGGTGCCAGTCCAGTCAGCGTTGATAAATGCCCACTGAATGGTCGGCACCAGCAGTAGATACAGCACGTAAAGGCCAATCAGGGTAAACAGCGTGTTAATAGGGCCGCTGAATAAGTTGGCGCGAAGCCAGGCAAGCGGACCAATGGTGTTGGTAGGCGCTGGCCGCTGATTGATCATGGTTTGATTATGAATCATGCAGAAATCCTCACCGTCACTTAGCGCTCGACCAGCGCCACGCGGGCGTTGAACCAGTTCATAAACATGGAAACCAACAGACTGATGGTCAGATACACCGCCATGGTCATGGCAATGACCTCAATGGCTTGGCCTGTTTGGTTGAGCGTAGTGCCCGCAAACACTGAAACGAGGTCGGGGTAGCCGATCGCGGTAGCCAGTGACGAGTTCTTGATCAGGTTCAAGTACTGGCTGGTCAGCGGGGGGATAATGACCCGCAGCGCTTGAGGAATGACCACCAGACGCAGCACAAGGTTACGCGGCAGGCTTAGCGCCTGCGCCGCTTCGGTTTGCCCATGAGAAATCGCCTGGATACCCGAGCGGACAATTTCGGCAATAAACGCGGCGGTATAGATCGACAGCGCCAGCCACAAGGCTAAAAACTCGGGGATGATCGTAAAGCCGCCCCGGAAGTTAAACCCGCGCAGCTCAGGTATATCCCAGGTCACCGGCACACCTGTTCCGAGCAAGACCAGCAGCGGTAAACCAAAAATGAGCGCCAGTGAGATCCAGATAGCCGGCAGGCGCTTGCCCGTGGCCTCGTGACGACGCCTATTCCAGATCACTAAAATAACGCTGGCCACAATCGCTACCAAAAACGTTGCCGGAATTAACCCGAAGCCCGACTCAAAAAGCGGCTCGGGCAAATAAAGGCCCCGCACGTTAAGAAATAGAACTTCGCCAAAAGACAAACTCTCCCGGGCGCTTGGTAGAGCCCGCAGTACGGCAAAGTACCAAAAGAAAATTTGCAGCAGCAGCGGAATATTACGAAAGGTTTCGATATAGGCGGTGGCAAGGCGTGCCAGTAGCCAGTTAGGTGAAAGGCGAGCAATCCCCACGATAAAGCCAATCGTGGTGGCCGCTAATACCCCGAACCCGCCCACCAATAATGTATTGAGCAACCCGACCAAGAAGGTTCGGCCATAGGTGTCCTGAGAGGAGTAGTCGATCAGACTTTGGACGATCCCAAAGCCTGCGGTGTTATTTAAAAAGCCAAAGCCGGTGGTGATCCCCCGGGAGGATAAGTTGTCCTGAACATTACCCACGATATATAGCAGGAAGACGGCGACCGCCGCCGTTAAAAGAAGTTGGAAAATCAGTGCACGCTTAGCGCGGTCTCGCCAGAACGGCGGCTTTTGGCCAGCGGGGCGAGTATTGGGTCTTACCGACATGGGTGGCGTCTCCGCGATACGGAAGGTCAATCAAATGGCCCGCCTGCCCCTTAAAACAGGAACTTAAAGCACGTACTGAATGCGTACCTGATAAGGGCGACGGGCCGGGTCAAGCGAGACGCTTAGCGAATCGGCGGTGCGTACTGGAAGCCACCTTGGTTCCAAAGGGCGTTAGCACCCCGTTCGATTTCAAGCGGAGAGTCCATGCCGACATTGCGATCAAAACTCTCGGCGTAGTTACCCACCTGGCTGATAATGTTGTAAGCCCAGTCAGCTTCTAAGCCCATGCCTTCACCGTAGTTGCCGTCCTGGCCCAATAGGCGCGCGATATCGGGATTTTCGGAGCTGGTCATATCGTCAACGTTTTCGCTGGTCACGCCGTACTCTTCAGCGTTCAGCATGGCAAACAGCGACCATTTCACGATGTTGAACCAGGTGTCATCGCCCTGGCGAACCACCGGGCCCAGCGGCTCCTTGGAAATGATATCGGGTAGAATGACGGCACCATCCGGATCGTCTAGCTGAATGCGCAGGGCTGCCAGCTGAGAGGTATCGGAGGTCAATACGTCACAGCGACCGGCCTGGAAGCCGCCCACGGTCTGTTCTGAGGTATCAAACACAATGGGGTCGAACTGCATATCGTTGGCGCGGAAATAATCGGCCACGTTTAGCTCGGTCGTAGTGCCGGTTTGGATACAGATCGCCGCGCCGTCCAGCTCATCAGCGCCGCTAATTTCTAAGTCGCGGCTGACCATAAAGCCGATACCGTCGTAGAAGTTGACGCCAGCAAAGTTCAGGCCCAGCGTGGTATCGCGGGTAGTGGTCCAGGTGGTGTTGCGCGAAAGCAGATCCACTTCGCCTGACTGAAGAGCCGTAAAGCGTTCTACCGCATTAAGCGAAATGTAATTCACCGCGTCGGCATCGCCCAGAACAGCAGCAGCCACGGCACGGCACACATCGACATCCAGCCCTTGCCAGTTGCCATCGCCGTCGGGTGCGGAGAAGCCTGGCAAACCGTCACTAACGCCGCACTGAACCGCACCACGCTCGATGGTATCTTCCAAAGTGGCTGCATTCGCCGTTGAGGTGCCTGCTAGCGTAACCACGCCTGCCGAGGCCAGCAGTACTAAGTGTTTTTTAGTTAGCATCATAGAGTTTCCCATTATGTTTAGTCTTGTTATGCATGCAGAGGCATGACATATAAAACTAGCAAGGAAGATGCCAACATGGGATATCGCCAAATTCAGCGCTTTTCAACGCAAAACATCCCGGTTCCGACGAAAGTTTAGGTGCAAAAAATTAGAAACGGTTACTGCACGCTCTGACTTGGTGCAGTAACCGCCGATTGACTGCTAAAAGTGATTAACGAATGGGCGGCGCGTACTGGATACCGCCATCTTTCCACAGCGCGTTCAAGCCGCGGGCGATCTTGAAGTTGGAATCCGCCCCCACGTTACGCTCATAAATTTCCGCATAGTTGCCTACTTGCTTGATGATTTGGTAGGCCCAGTCTTCATTCAAGCCCATGCCTTCGCCATAGTTACCGTCTTGACCAAGCAAGCGCGCGATATCCGGGTTATTGGTACTGCGCTGTTCATCGACGTTTTCGCTGGTCACGCCGTACTCTTCAGCATTGAGCATGGCAAACAGCGACCACTTCACAATATTGAACCACTGGTCATCGCCTTGGCGTACGGCAGGGCCAAGTGGCTCTTTGGAAATGATCTCGGGCAGTACGACGGCCATATTCGGGTCGGCCAGCTGCATACGCTGGGCGTAAAGCTGAGAAGCGTCAGAGCTTAAAACATCGCATCGGCCCGCTTCGAAACCCGCAATGGATTGCTCAGGGGAGTCAAAGACCACCGCGTCGTAACTCATGTCATTAATACGGAAGTAGTCGGAAAGGTTCAGCTCGCTGGTCGTGCCCGACTGGGTGCATACCGCCGCCCCGTCGAGATCCTCGGCACTTTGCACGCCTAGGTCGCTTGCGACCATAAAGGCCTGACCATCGTAGTAGGTTACCCCAGTAAACTGCAGGCCCAGCGTCGTATCGCGGCTTGACGACCAGGTGGTGGTGCGAGACAGCAAATCCACCTCGCCAGACTGTAGCGCGGTAAACCGCTCGACCGAGTCCAGTGGTACAAAATCTACCTTACTGGCGTCCCCCAGGGCAGCGGCGGCAACCGCACGGCAAACGTCAGTGTCCAGGCCGCGATACTGATCGCCATCATCCAGAGAGGAGAAGCCGGGCTGCGCGGCATTAACGCCACAGCGCACGCTGTCGCGGGATTGCACTTTTTCAAGCGTAAGGGTATTCGCCAGGGCGAATACGGGAACCAGAGCACAGGCGCTAATACTTAACCAACGTACGGTTTTCATTGTTGTTTCCTTAACGTTGAGACACAAAAAAGCCGGGCAGAGCAGCCCGGCCTTTATCGCTTGCTGGCGCGTGCGTTACGCGAATGCTTTGCGCATAAACGGCGGCAGCGCCAGGGCGCCACGGTGGGCATCCACTGTGTAGTACTGTAGCGGCATTTCGTGGCTAGCGGCAGCCTCTTCGCGGAAGGTTTCCACGTTGGTGCCTTTACCGGCCAGCGTCACGCTCCACCAGCCAGACGGGTAAACCGGCTGAGGGAAGGGCAGCGTGGCAACGCTTGAAAAGCCCGCTTCGCGCATATCATGGCGCAGCTCGCGAATGATCGAGCCGCTGTGATAAAGCGGCGATTCGCTCTGCTGAACCATCACGCCATCGGCTTTCAGGATGCGATGACAGCGCTTCAGGAAGTCGGTCTTGAACAAGCCTTCGGCGGGGCCAACCGGGTCGGTGGAGTCGATAATCAGCACGTCAATGCTTTCATCGGCAGCGTCATCCACCCATTTGACGCCATCAGCGAACAGCAGCTCGGCACGCGGGTCGTCGTTGGCTTCAACCAGCGCGGGGAAGAAACGCTCCGCGGCCTTGGTGACTTCCTCATCGATATCGATCTGGGTGACTTTCTCAACGTCTGGATGACGCAGCACTTCTTTCAGTGTGCCGCAGTCACCGCCGCCGATAATCACCACGCGCTTGGGTGCTGGATGAGTAAACAGTGCCGGGTGGGCGATCATTTCGTGATACAGGAAGTTGTCGCGGTCGGTGAGCATCACGCAGCCATCCAGCACCATCAAGTTGCCGTAGGTTTCGGTGGCGTACACTTCCAGGTGCTGGTACTCACTCTGCACATCCAATAGCTTTTCAGAGATCTTCAGCGAGAAGGCGCTGCCGTGGCTATCAAACACTTCGGTAAACCACTGGTCGTCGCGTAATTCGCTCATCAATTGGCTCCTGAGGAAGGGGTGTTGGAGTGGGTGGGAATGCCTTGGTGATACTGCGGGCTTAGCTCGTGCAGTGCCTCCATAAAGGCGGTGACATTATCCGGATTGGTAAACTGGCTGATGCCGTGGCCCAGGTTGAACACGTGGCCCGGGCCATGGCCGTAACTTTCCAGCACGCGGGCGACTTCGGCACGAATCGCCGACGGGCGGGCAAACAGTACGTTAGGGTCCAGATTGCCTTGTAGCGCGACCTTATGGCCAACGCGGGCGCGGGCGTTTGAAAGCTCGGTTGACCAGTCGATACCGAGTGCGTCAGCACCGGCACAAGCGATATGCTCAAGCCACTGGCCGCCGTTCTTGGTGAACAGGATCACCGGCACGCGGCGTCCGTCGTGCTCGCGAATCAGCCCGGAAACGATCTGCTCCATGTAGCGCAGCGAGAACTCCAAGTACGCCGGGGTAGACAGCGCGCCGCCCCAGGTATCGAAAATCTGCACCGCCTGGGCGCCTGCGCGAATCTGGGCATTCAGGTAGTCGGTTACCGACTGGGCCAGGGTATCCAGCAGCTGGTGCATGGTGTCTGGCGTGTCGTAGAGCATGGTTTTCAGGTGGCGGAAGTCCTTGCTTGAGCCACCTTCCACCATATAAGTCGCCAGGGTCCAGGGGCTTCCCGAGAAGCCGATCAGCGGCATACGCCCGTTCAGCTCGCGGCGGATGGTGGATACCGCACGCATGACGTAGTCCAGGTCGCGCTCGGCGTCCGGTACGCTGAGTGCGGCGACTTCTTCCGGGGTGCGCACGGTCTTGCGAAATTTGGGGCCTTCGCCGGTTTCAAAATAGAGTCCCAGGCCCATGGCGTCAGGAATCGTCAGGATATCTGAAAACAGAATCGCAGCGTCTAGCGGATAGCGCTCCAACGGCTGCAGAGTGACTTCGCAGGCCAGGTCATGGTTGCGGCACAGGTCCATAAAGCTGCCCGCATCTGCACGGCTGGCGCGGTATTCCGGTAGATAGCGGCCGGCTTGGCGCATCATCCACACCGGCGTGCGGTCGACAGGTTGACGCGCCAGCGCGCGCAGGAAACGGTCGTTTTGCAGAGGTGTGGGGGTCATAAATACTAGCCCTTAGGAAATTTGCCCGCATTGTAGGCGAGCAATTGTACTTTAAGATAGGTGCCAGGCAGTGATGTGCATGGCAAAAATCGTCGCAACCCGACAATTTTTCTCGTGGCTCACACCCTATGCGACCCGTGAGCTAAAGGCGACTTCCTGATAAACTACCCGCCTATTTTACCAACATTGGTGTGGTTAACTGGTTTGGTTAATCAGCGAGGTAACCTGTGACCATTCGCTTTATTGCTGCTTCCCGACTGCCCACCCCTTGGGCCACGTTCACTATGCATGGCTTCGAAGACGAAGCGACGGGCAAAGATCATATCGCTTTAACGCTCGGCGATGTTAAGGGCGGTGAGCCTGTATTGGGGCGCGTACATTCCGAGTGCCTGACCGGCGATGCGCTTTTTTCCATGCGCTGCGACTGTGGCTACCAGCTACAGGAAGCGCTTAAGCGTATTGCCGAAGAGGGCCGGGGCGTACTGCTTTATCTGCGCCAGGAAGGGCGCGGTATTGGCTTGCTCAATAAGATCCGCGCCTATCATCTGCAAGACCAGGGCGCGGATACGGTAGAGGCCAACGAGCAGCTAGGCTTTGGTGCCGATATGCGCCGCTATGATTTGTGCGTGCCTATGCTCAACCATTTGGGTATTACCGCGCTAAAGCTGATGACCAATAACCCGCGTAAAGTGGATGCGCTGACTCGGGATGGCGTCAATGTGGTCGAACGGCTGCCCATCACCACCGGCCTCAACCCGCATAACGAGCAGTACCTAGCCACCAAGGCAGGCAAGCTTGGCCATATGATGGCGCTGGGTGATTTTACCCAGGCAAGCGATGTGGATATCGAGCGAAAAGGCTGAAAATAACGCCTTAATGCGGTTAAAACTGCCAAAAATTGCTTTTTCTTAAACTTTTTTGCCCGGCGTCTGGGCTATGTTGATACAGACCGGTTTTGATACAGACCGATGCTGATACATAGCAGGACGCTAATTATCTGCAAAAGAGTAAGGAGGAGCAACGATGAAAGCACTTTGCTGGCATGGCAAAAATGACGTTCGTTACGACACGGTTCCCGATCCTGAAATAGAACATCCTCGCGATGCGATTATCAATGTAAGCAGCTGCGCTATCTGCGGCTCTGACATGCATCTTTACGATCACTTTATACCCGGTATGCAATGCGGCGACGTGCTTGGCCATGAGTTTATGGGCGAAGTCATGGAGGTGGGCAGCGCTAACAAGACGTTAAAGGTCGGCGACCGGGTGGTGGTGCCGTTCACTATTTTCTGCGGTGAATGCGAGCAGTGCCAACGCGGCAATTACTCGGTTTGCGAACGCTCCAACCGTAATAAATCCCTGGCCGACAAGGCCTTTGGCCACGGCGGTGCCGGGCTGTTTGGTTACTCACATTTAACCGGCGGCTATGCAGGCGGCCAAGCGGAATTTGTCCGCGTGCCGTTTGCCGATACAACGCATATCAAAGTTCCCGACACACTTACCGACGAGCAGGTGCTATTCCTCGGGGATATTTTCCCAACCGGCTGGCAGGCCGCCGTGCAGTGCGATATTCAGCCCACCGATACGGTCGTTATCTGGGGGGCGGGGCCGGTTGGTCAGTTCTGTATTCGCAGCGCCGTCTTGCTGGGTGCCCGCCAGGTAGTGGTGATCGACAACGTGCCTGAACGCCTTTCCATGGCCCAGGCGGGCGGGGCGATCACGATTAATTTCGAGCATGAGAGTGTGCTTGGCCGCTTGCAGGAGCTGACCAACGGCAAAGGCCCGGAAAAATGTATCGATGCGGTAGGCCTTGAAGCGCATGCCACGCGCTCACTGGATTCTGCCTATGATCGGGTCAAGCAGGCGATGATGCTGGAAAGTGACCGCGCCCATGTTCTGCGCGAGATGATTTACGTATGTCGTCCAGCTGGCGTGCTGTCCATTCCCGGCGTTTACGGCGGGCTTGTCGATAAAATCCCCATGGGCGCGCTAATGAACAAGGGGCTTACCGTGCGCACCGGCCAGACCCACGTTAATCGCTGGACCGATGACCTGCTCAAGCGTATCGATGAAGGGCAGATTGATCCCTCTTTTGTCATTACCCACTCCGTAGGCCTGGATCAGGGGCCTGAAATGTATAAGACCTTCCGCGAGAAGCAGGATGGTTGCGTCAAGGTGATTCTCAAACCTTGATCAACAAGCCATGGAGGTAGCTATGCACCATCAATATCATCAATCACAACATATGACCCGTTCATTAAGCACCGCCGATAGAGTCGCCCGCGGGCTTGGCTGGCTAAGTCTGGGCCTGGGGCTTTATCAGCTGTTGGCGCCGCATAAGCTAGGTGAACAACTTGGGTTGCGCGGCCATGAGAACAAGGTGCGTGCCTGCGGCGCGCGTGAAATGATCAGCGGCATTGGCGCACTGACCGATAATCCAACGCCTGCGATCTGGAGCCGGGTAGGCGGCGATACTCTTGACCTGGCTGCACTGACCTACGCGCTTCAGGATAGACATAACCCCAAGCGAAAGAACCTTTATCTGGCGCTAACCGCCGTGGGGATTATTACCGCAGTCGATGTCTACTGTGCCCAGGCGTTAAGCAAACGGCATGCTTACCAAGCTGGTGTCACGCCGGATTACAGCCACCGCAGCGGCTTCCCACAAGGCCTGGAAAGCGCCCGCGGCGCGGCGCGTGATTTTAAAGTGCCCAATGATATGCAGGATGCGCTACCCAGCTTGCCGCTTTAGCTTTATTTTATTTACTTTAATAGTGCAGACATGTCGCTGTTTTAAGCGTTATGTATTAAACACAGCGTTCTAAGTACAGCGGCCACTGTTTCATGACCTTACAAAGCCCAGGCGCTCAACCAACGGCGCCTGGGCTTTGTCATATTTGAGAGGTAGAGTGATGTCTGGTGATTGGCTCTCACCGCTCAATGACGGCAGCTCTTAAAATGGAGCAGGGCATGAACAACGCACACGATGTTGAACCTGAAGAATTCAGCGCTTTAGAAGAGCGCCTGCACAGCATTAGCCACGGGGTAGGCGCGTTACTGAGCTTAATTGGGGTCATGGTGCTGCTGGTGATGGCGAGTATTGCTGCCCACGTAGACCCGTGGAAGCTGGTGAGCCTTGGCTTGTACGGCATAACGCTGGTGTTGCTGTATACCGCTTCTACCCTTTATCACGGTGTTGCGCATCGACTCTGGAAGCAGCGCTTCCAGCTACTGGATCACTGCGCGATCTATCTTCTTATCGCGGGTACTTATACACCGTTTTTGCTTGTGAATATGCGCGGCCCTACCGGCTGGACGCTATTTGCCGCCGTGTGGTCGCTCGCGCTGATCGGGATTATCTGCAAATTGCTATGGCCGCAGCGCTTCGCGATCTTGAGAGTGGTGATTTATCTGCTGATGGGCTGGATGATTGTGTTGGCAACCGAAGAAATGACCGCCAGCCTCTCGGTAACCGGGATTACCTTGTTAGCGGCGGGCGGTATGTTCTACACGCTGGGCGTGATTTTCTACGCCGTGCGGGCGATCCCCTATAATCATGCTATTTGGCACCTGTTTGTAGTGGCGGGCAGCGTATGCCACTACTTTGCGGTAGTGGCAGCCGTGTTGCCTTATTCGACTTGAAGCGTTAAGTGTTTACTCGGCCGCTTGCTTCTCACGCGCCACCGCTTTTGCCAAGGCCGGGCGTTGGGTGTGGCGTTTGTGATAGGCCACAAGCGGCTCTGGCAGGCGGTGCTTCATGCTGATCGCCCAGGAAAGCGTATGGGTGAGAAATATATCCGCCAGCGTGAAAGTATTGCCCACCAGGGTTTCCTGGCCTTGAAAACGCCGTTCTAACGCACTCAGTGCACGCTGAAATTCCCACGTAGCCGTCGGCACGATAGTCGGCACACGCTTGTCTTCAGGCAGTGCAAACTTATGCTTGGCGTGGGTCCACAGCGGCTGTTCTATTTCGGTAACGATAAAGCTTAGCCACTGGTCAACTTGGGCTCGCTCGGCGGCGTTAGCGGGTAGCAAACTGCCATTGCCATACTGCTCGGCCAGATAACGACAAATGGCCGAGGATTCAAACAGGGTAAGCTCGCCGTCTTCCAGCACCGGCACTTTGCCATCTGGATGGCGCGCCAGATGCTCCGGAGTATGGCCTTCACCTTTATCTAGCGCGACATAGCGACAATCGTAGTCCATACCCAACTCTTCAAGCGTCCAGGCGGCGCGCAGTGAGCGAGAATGGGGAAAGCTGTACAGCGTAATCATGGCGTGCTCCTGACAAGGTGCCAGCCGTCGCTGGCGAAAAGAAGACGCCTTCAATCTAGCGGCCCGATGCCAGGATGTCGATATAGGCAAGGTTATTAACGCGGCCCGCAGAGGGGCCGCGCACTCGGCACCGCTGAAGCTGGTGCTAGAGCGCTATATAAAAGCGTTGCAGCACCTGTTAAACGGCCAATGCTTACGAGACTCTTAGCTGTCGCGCGCTTTACGGATACGTTCGTAGGCGTTGCCGATTTCACTGGTGCGCGCCTGGGCCACCTCGCGCATGCTTTCTGGTAAGCCTTTACCGGCCAGTTTGTCCGGATGGTTTTGGCTCATCAAGCGGCGGTAGGCTTTTTTGATTTCGGCGTCGCTGGCATCCTCAGAAACGCCCAGCACGCGGTAGGCATCTTTAAGCGCTTCTTCGCTTGCCCCTTGAGAGTTAGCCGCCGCGCCATGTAGCATGGCTTCAATTTGCTGTACTTCGGCCTCGCTACACCCAATGCCCCGTGCTACTCGCAGGATCATTGTATGCTCTTCAGGATGCAGTACGCCGTCCGCGGCGATGGCTGAGAGCTGGACCTGTAAAAATACCTGGCGCATGACCGGCTGGTTGCGGGTTAGACGGCCGACGCTGGCAAGCTCGGCATCAAGGTCGAAGTTATCCGCACGGCCACGCTCAAAGGCCGCGCGTGCCTTGGCCCGCTGCTCGCCTTGAAGGTGCATCTGGTCAAACAGCTTTTCGGCAACGCCGAGCTCGCCGTCAGTGACTTTTCCGTCGGCCTGGCAAAGGCAGCCCATCACCGAGAAAATCGATTCTAAAAAGCCTTCTTGAAGACGCATGCGCGCCTCCATCAGGCGACGGCCAAGGCGACGCCCTAACCACCAACCCAAGGCGCCACCAATTAACAAACCAATGGGGCCGCCTATGGCAAGACCAATCAGGGCAAAAAACACAATCAGAAGTAGCATGGCTCTCTCTAACGTCAGTAGAACAGGTGTACAGCCGGATATGGACAAAGGGCGATGCAGACTTTCAAGTAGCGGTTTAAACAAGGCGACGTGTTTCGCCGAACGTACTACTATAGTTGAAAAGGAAGCAGGCTAACGTTTACTGCAATCGTTTACCATAATTGCTCCCTCACCTTTCCTCTTCTATGGAGAAGCTATGGCCTCGCCAGATCCGGACGCTCCAAAAAGCTCTACGGTACACGATCCCAAGGTTTTTGAGTATCACAACCCGGCAGGCGGTTGGGGCGCACTCAAGGCGGTCAGCAAGCATTTGCTGCATAGCCGCTCCCCGGCCACCAACGCCCGCTCGCTGTTCAAGCTTAACCAGCCCGATGGGTTTGATTGCCCAGGCTGTGCCTGGGGCGATCCTGAACACGGCTCCTCGTTTGAATTTTGCGAGAACGGGGTAAAAGCCGTGACCTGGGAGGCCACCTCCAAGCGTGTTACCCGGGACTTCTTCGCCAAGCACACCGTCAGCGAGCTTAAAACCTGGGATGACTACCGTCTAGAAGACCAGGGGCGTCTGGTCGAGCCGATGCGCTATAACGCCGAGACCGATCATTACGAGCCGATTACCTGGGATGCGGCGCTGAATCTCGTTGCCGCCGAGCTTAAAGCGCTGCCCACGCCGGATGATGCGATCTTCTATACCTCGGGCAAGGCGGGCAACGAATCGGCGTATGTTTTCCAACTGTTGGCGCGGCTTTATGGCACCAACAATCTGCCTGACTGCTCCAATATGTGCCACGAAGCCAGCGGCGTTGCGCTGACCAAAGCGCTGGGCACGGGCAAAGGCAGCGTACGGCTGGAAGATTTTGAAAAGGCCGATGCAATCTTCGTATTTGGCCAGAACCCTGGCACCAACCATCCGCGTATGTTGGGCACGCTGCGCGAAGCGGCTGAGCGTGGCGCTACCATCGTCAGCTTCAACCCCCTGCGCGAACGCGGGCTTGAGAAGTTTGCCGACCCGCAAAAGCCCCTTGAGATGCTACATAACGGCAGCCATAGGATCAGTTCCCATTACTTCTGCCCCAAACTGGGCGGCGACATGGCGGCGGTGCGTGGAATGGCCAAAGCCCTGTTTGAGCGTGACGCGGCAGGCGAAGCGGTGCTTGATCACGCTTTCATGGCCGAACACACCATTGAGCTGGATGCTTATCGTACCTTAGTGGAAGCAACCGCCTGGGAAACGCTGGAGGCTCAATCAGGCTTAAGCCGCGCACAGATGGAAGAGGCGGCCGAACTGTATGCGCGCTCCAAGGCCACTATTATCTGCTGGGCCATGGGCATCACTCAGCACGTGCACTCGGTACCGACGGTACGTGAGATCGTTAACCTGCTGATGCTGTGCGGTAATTTAGGTAAACCCGGTGCGGGCACCTCGCCGGTACGCGGCCACTCCAATGTGCAGGGTGACCGCACCATGGGGATTTTTGAGCAGCCCTCCGATGAACTGCTGGATGCCTTGGAAGCTCGCTATAACAAGCCCATGCCGCGTGAACATGGCGTGGATTCCGTGGCCGCCGTGCACGCCATGCGCCATCAGCCCGGCAAGGTATTTATCGGCCTGGCGGGCAACTTTACCCGGGCGATTTCTGATAGCCGGGTGACTGAGGCGGCGATGGCGCAGTGCCAGCTCACGGCGTTTATCAGCACCAAGCTGAATCGTAGCCATCTGATTACCGGTCGCGATGCGTTGATTCTACCCTGCCTGGGGCGTACCGAAATCGACCGTAACAAGGCGGGTGAGCCTCAGTTGATCACGGTAGAAGATTCCATGAGCATGGTGCACAGCTCGGCAGGAATTAATCGCCCGGTAGATGCCTCGCTGCCTTCAGAAATCACCATTTTGACCGGCATTTCTGAGCGCTTGTTGGGCAGCGAGGTAGTGAACTGGGCAGCCATGCGCGAAGACTATGACGTGATTCGCGAGCATATCGAAGCGGTCATTCCCGGCTTTGAGAACTTCAACGAACGCGTTCGCGTGCCGCGGGGATTTTGGCTAACCAACCCCGCGTTCGAGCTGTGCTTTCCTACCGAGAGCGGCAAGGCCGAGTTTTCTGATGCGCCCCTGCCTGAGCAAGTCATCCATCAACAAATGGCGACCCGCCAAGGCGGCTGGCTCACCTTACAAACCATGCGCTCTCACGACCAGTACAACACCACGGTATACGGCTACAATGACCGCTACCGGGGTATCGAAAACGGCCGTCAGGTGATTTTCCTGAACCGTAAGGACATCGACCGGCTAGGCGTTAGCGCCGGGCAGTGGGTGGATTTGATCGGTGAGTCGGGCGATGGTATCGAACGGCGCGTGGACGGCTTCAAAGTCGTGGCCTACGACACGCCCGAAGGCTGCGCCGCGGCCTACTACCCTGAAACCAACCCGCTGATTCCGCTGGATCATAAGGGCGATCAAAGCCATACCCCAGCGTCCAAGTCGATTGCCATTCGTTTAGAGCCGAGCACACGGATTGCTTGATCTATCTGATCAAATGGCGAATCAGCAGGAACTGCAGCGCGCACTCGCGGCGCTGCAGGATGCTCACCCTGAACTCGACACGCTGGCAGCCTTGGTGTTGCTGGCACTGCGCGAGTCACCGCCCGCCGAAAAAGGCATTTCCAGTGCGCTACTCGCCAGGCATCTTAATATCGAACATGCCTTGATCCGCCGCGCTTGCGCGGAGCTTGAAGATGCGGGCTGGGTGAGTACCCAGCCCGCAGGCGGCGCCAGCCCGGCGTTACGGGTGAGCTTACTGGCCAGCATTTGAGCGTTAAGCATATAGATTTAGCCTGACGAAGCATCAACACGGCATTACTAACTTGGTAGGGTGAGTCTGGCACTATTTTGTAAGATATAGCTTAATTTTTTGTAGGACATTGACGCTTTAAAGCGTTGGGCTCTTGCCCTGCCAGTCTAGCTCGCTACTCTAAGCGCTTCTTATTAGCACGTAGTGCACCAAGGAGCGGGAAAATGGCGGATAAGACAGGGCTGCAATTTACGTTGACCCTACCGGGGGCGAATGGCATCGCTGTGGTGCGATTTACCCATCGCGAAGCGCTTTCCGAGCCATTTATCCTCTCAGTGGAGTTCGCCAGCCGCATCCACGATTTATCACCTTCCGATTGCCTGGACCAGGCCGCTACGCTCACGATCTGGCAGGATGGCGAGCCGCTACGCCGCATCCATGGCATTGTAAGTGAATTTGGCCGCGGAGACCGCGGGCACCGCCGCTCCTTCTATCATGTGGAAATCCGCCCGGCGTTGTGGCGGCTTTCTTTGCGTCATAACTCGCGTATTTTTCAAGATACCAATCCTTATCAGGCTATCAATATCTTAGCCAGCGAACGCGGTATTACTGATTTAGGGTTTGCTACGACACGAACGCCACCTACGCGGGAGTTTTTGGTTCAGTATCGAGAAACAGACCTGGCCTTTATCGAGCGCTTGGCGGCTGAGGAGGGGTGCTTCTATTTTCATGAGTTTGAAAACGCCGAGGGCGGCGCGCATCGGCTAGTGTTTGCCGATGCCACGGTTATGCTGCCCAATATTGGCGAACGTGCCTACCACGCGCGAGCAGGCGGGTCTTCACCCAAGCGGCATATACGCAAGCTGCGCCAGATTAGTCGGGTACGCCCCGCTTCAGCCTCGCTAAAAGATTACAGCTTTAAAAATCCAGGCTATGCCCAGCGCCATGAGCATCTGGCACCGGGGCTTGGCGAACACGCTCAGCGGGAAGATTACGAGCACTACGATTATCCGGGCCGCTACAAGAAGGATGCCTCCGGCAAGCCGTTCACCCGCCATCGGTTAGAATCTTTGCGTGCCGATGCCTCTACCGCCGAGGCTGAAAGCGACCTGCCCGAACTCGCCCCCGGCCGATGCTTTACTTTGACCGACCACGATGTCGAGAGCTTTAACGGCGATTGGCAGGTGGTATCCGTCGTCCACTATGGTGAACAGCCCCAGGCGCTAGAAGAAGACGGCATGGCGCGTGGCAGCGCGACCTCGGACCAGGCGGGCGAGCAGATGACCCGCTACCACAATAACGTGGTCATTATGCCGAGGGACCAGATCTGGCGGCCTACGCCTAACCCCAAACCCCGCGTGGATGGCCCCCAGGTAGCCTTTGTAGTGGGCCCTGAAGGCGAAGAAATCTACTGCGACGAGCACGGCCGGGTCAAGGTGCAGTTCCCTTGGGATCGATACAGCCAGGCGAACGAAACCGCCAGCTGCTGGATCCGCGTGGCTCAGGGCTGGGCCGGCGGCGGCTACGGCAGCATGGCCATTCCGCGTATCGGGCATGAGATTTTGGTGTCGTTTTTGGAGGGCGACCCGGACCAGCCAATGATCACCGGGCGCACCTATCACGCCTCGAACATTCCGCCGTACCCACTGCCGGCCAACAAGACCCGCACGGTCATTCGTACCCAAAGCCACAAGGCCGCTGGCTTCAACGAGCTGCGCTTCGAGGATGAAGCGAATGAGGAGCAGATCTGGCTTCACGCCCAGAAGGATCTTGACCTGCTGACCCTCAACGACCGTAGCGAAGAGGTCAAACGCGACAATACCCTGCACGTCTACCGGGACCGCACCACGGACATCGACCGCGACGAAACGCATCTCGTTCATCGCCATGAAACCCATATCGTGGACGGCAACGAAACCCACACCGTGCACAAGCACCGGCGCAAGACCATCGACGGCAATGAAACCGACCGCATCGGCAAGCACTGGTCGACCAAGGTGGGCAAGAACAAGACCGAAACCATCGGCAAGGCGTACCTGCAAAATGTCGGCTTGGCGCGCATGGAGAATGTAGGCCTGGGCTACAGCCTCAACGTCGGCGCGCTGATGAACACTCTGGTGGGGCTGAGCCAGACCACGCAAGTGGGGCTCAATCATTCGCTGAACGTGGGGCGCAACATCACCCTCAAGGCGGGCAACCAGCTGACACTTCAGGTGGGCAACAGCCGGCTGGTGCTCACTGAAAATTCGATCTACCTCGACGCGGGCGAGATCCACGTCAAGGCGGGCACCAAGGTGCATATCGACGGCCCGGATGATGTGCTGCTCAACACCGGCACCGCCCAGCCCGCCCCCGGCAGCGAGGAAGACGGCGCCGAGAGCGACCCGATGAACGACCCCATGGTCAAAGACGGCAATACTCCAGGGTGGTGACATGGCCAATGTAACCAACCCAACGCCGTTTCCGCATGCGCTGTATCGCAAGCTCGGGCCGGGCGGTCTGGAATACCAGGTACTGGCCGTACGTGGCACCTTCCGGTTTAGAGGAGATCGAGAGCCGTTAGGATTGTCCGCTACCCAGCATCCCATTCGCTGGCAGGAAACGTATGCGGGTGGCCCGGAAGGCAGTCAACAGCGTTTTGTTGTCAACGACAGCGATCTCATCGTCGGCAAGCCAACAACGGATATTCACGTCAGCGGCACTTTGCGCGCGCCCACGGGCCAGCCCAGCAGCACCTGGCGGGTGGGGGTCAAGGTTGGGGCAGTGAGCAAGTACTTGAGAGTATATGGCCCGCGCGATTTTCAGTGGCGGCTAATGGGTGGCTGGAAGGTTACCCCACCCGAACCTGTCCATGAAGTACCTCTGGACTACCGCTACGCCTTCGGCGGGCACTTTAGCCCGGCAGAAGCGCATGATGCGGCCGCCAGCGCGGATTCTTTGCTCTATTATCCACATAACCCGGCAGGCTGCGGCTGGTTGCCCACACGGGCCGATTACCGGCGCTTGCCTAAAGAGATTGCCAGGCCGCTCAAGCAGGAGCTGGAGGCAATCGCACAGCTCCCCGCACCGCAACTCGAAGATCCTGATTTTCCGATTGCCTCTCCTTTGGACAGGCCATCACCGGCCGGCTTCGGGCCCATCGCCCGCTGGTGGCAACCGCGCCTTGACCATCAAGGCACACTCGATGAGACGTGGCTGGCCCACCGCTACCCGCTGTGGCCGGAGGACTTCAATTCTCGCTTCTATAACAGCGCTCATCCCGACCTCATCATGCCGGAGTATGTGCAGGGCAATGAAGAGATCATTCTGACCAATTGCCTGGCCGGGAGCCAATTAATGCCCGCCGGCCAAGGGACGAGCAGCTTTTATACCCACCGGAGCCGCTTGCCTGGCCTCAATATTCAGGCGTTGGCCGAGCAGCCTAGCGGCAAGCGCACCGTCACCACGTTGGCACTGGACACCATCAGTATTGATCTCGATGAGCGCGAGCTAACCCTGACGTGGCGCGCGCTCTTTCCCACCGATGATCCCGTACGGCGAATGATCGTTGCCGCTTCTGCGCTTCGCACCAGGAGGCGGGCATGAGCGACGAGTTCAACGAACCGGAACGACTGGAAACCCTGACCGTGGTGGCGGATCGGTATCCGCCGCCCGATGACGAAGACATGCCGTCGGCGCCCCCGCCGCCGCCGCCCACGGAACCGCTCAGCGGGCAAACGCTGCACGTTGGCCTGGCCGATTATACGTACCTTGCCGCCTGCAGCGAGCCGGATTTTTGCCGCGTGGGCAACAGCGTGGTGGGCTTCGATTCCACGGCCACGCTGGATAATCCGGTGCGTTACTCACCTAACGTGGTCGCGGCGGGACGCGAGCTTTATCGCGTCGGTGACCTGTTTCAGGGCGTACAGGGCGATGCTGGGCAACACGTGGTTTCCGGCACTTCGCAGGGCAGCGGGCATGTGTTGATTACCGGTGGGCAGGACAACGTCAAAGCCAACGGTTTGCCGATAGCTCGCCATGACAGCCCCTGCCAGATCAACTGTAATGCCTCTGGAGTAGGGGGCGCCGCTGGTTATCTCACCACCGTGCAAAAGACGGTGGAAAGTACGCCCGAGCCAGCGAGCGGTGAAGGGCCTGACTATAACCCCGGCGAGGAGGGCGGCCGCGTCGTCCGCGACAAATGGGAAGGTGCCAAAGCGGCGGCCAAGACGGCCTGGGAATCACTGCCTTTCACCCGCGATGAGGCCTCCACGGACGCCGCCCGCGGACGGATCGTACAGAGCACCAAAGACACTTACGAAGGGCTGAGTACACTGGCCGGGCCTAGCCTGATGGACATCGCCGATAGCGCCGTCGGCTGGGCCACCGGCGATGCGGAACGCGCCGGACGGCTCGGAGAGGAGTTGCAGCGCACCGGAGATGCTTGGGGCGGTATTTGGGACGCAGGCGTGGAAGCCTGGCAGGAAGCCGAGGAGCGCAACGGCTTCTTCGGTGCCATCGAGATGAGCGCAGCAGCGATAACATTCGAGCTCATAGGCGGCAAAGGCGCGGGAGCGGCCAAGACGGCGGGCGAGCTGGGGAGTGTGGCTCGGCGTACACCGGAGACGCCGCCTAGAACCCCTGATCATGGGGTGCATGTAGAGCAGGCACCTACTAGACTAAAAAGTGATGAGAGCCACAGTCGCGATACAAGGTTTTTTAATAATGAACCAGTAGATTGGAGTGCATCTCGTCCAAAGGGGACACAGTTCGATTACGAAGTATTCCAAAGAAATGATATTGATTGGGGGCAAATTAGAACAGCAGGTGATAAGCGATTTGTTGATAAGACAAATGCTGAGGCTGCTGCAAAAGGGCTTTCCCCTCAATTACCTGATGGTAATTTTGCGACGCTTCACCATCTTGGTCAAAAATCTCCAGGGCCATTGGTAGAAGCAAGCACAAGGTATCATGGTGTAGGTAAACCTGGGCAAGATATCCTGCATAGCCAATATGGTAGAAGTAAACCACATCCAACGCTGCAACCGGATCGCAGAAAATTCGATGTTGATACGCGCGAATATTGGAAGTGGCGCTCAAAAAATAGAAGGGAGTAATCTTAATGACAGACATAAATAATTTGAGAACTCGTTATGAGGCTATATACGGGAGTGAGCCGTGTAATGATTTTGCAATCTTTGAGATTGAGGAAAAATTAGGTATTAGGCTGCCCGAAGATTTTAAAGAAATATCAACATTTTATTCCGGTGGCCTGCTGGGGGGTATCAGTCATCACGAAATAGCAAATATAAGTGAGGCCACAAATATTGTTCAGGAAACATTAAGATTGAGACATTCTATCGGCTTACTGGATTGCTATGTGGTAATAGCTGAACCCTCTGAGAGTTTAATTGTTTTAAACACTGATGAGCAGCCTGCTGTCATCTGGTGTGATGCAGTAGAGGCAAAGAATATTAATTCATTAAGTTTTAATAATCAGCCGGACACCTGGAGGAGTTACAAAGAATTTTTTTCCTATCTATTAGATGAGGAAGAGGACGAATAGCTACATAGCTTTAAGAGTGTTCAATGCTTTGTCAGTGACCTTTCCCCTGAATTAGGTGTTTGGTCCCTCGAATTGAGGGTTCGGATCATTAGAAAACCTTTCGGACTCTTTTTGCCATTGCTCAAGGATAAGAGTACGTTTCAAAACCTGCCTTGCCATCCATTATAGCAAATAAGCGAGCGGCTAAGAAGCGTAAGAGCATAGTGGATGTCAACTTGGCGCTCATACCGTGTGACCAGGTGCCTAAATTTACTTAACCAAGCAAAGGTGCGTTCGACTATCCCGCGATGGCGCCCAAATCGTTGGCTGTCTTCAATGCCTCGGCGCACGACACGAGGTTAAATATTTCGTATATGGCATGATCGGCGGCAGCGGCGATGATCATACGCCTTGTCAGCGTGGAGCTTATCTGGACGGCTGCGTGGTCTTTCACATCGGCCCTACCCCAGATGAACATGATCCAGCAAAGCACTCAGTGGCATGTCATTCATATTGGCACCTGATGATAGGACCACTAGTGGAACGCCTCGCCGATCTGTCAGTAAGTGCCGCTTGGTTCCTGGGTAACCTTGGTCTGTCGGGCTAGGGCCGGTAGCGGCCCCTTTTTTTTGGCTGGCAACGTAACGCTATCCATGCGTGCAGGGAGGGTTGATAAATACTTGATACGCGTCAAAGCCGATGGCTCATCGCGGGTAAGATTGCTAGACGAGAATGCTAGAGTAATAGGTGATGCCCCGGGTTTTTAAAGTATTAGGGAGAAAAGCGCATGCTACGTGAGAAGAGCCTGGATAGAGATAATCTCGATAAATATATTGCTTTTAAAGATACTACTATCGCTCGAGACAAGCTCGAAATTGATTCTCCTGATGCTCTTCCGGCGACGGGGAAGGTAATAGGGGCTGCAATGCTTTTTTCGAGTATTATGGAATATCTTGTCGCCCGTTATTCGCGGGGGGATGATTTGACCATTATCCAAGACTACCTACCGGATTTACTTGAGCAGCGCGAAAAGCTACTTTACTACAGCGATGCATTACCTGAGGAAAAGCAAGAGAATAGGTTGATGTACGAGCGCTTAAGCGATGGGGCTTATATTGAGTACAGCCGCTGGTTAACCATGGCCGTCTGTTTGGGAGTCGGCGATGCACATATTAAACGCGCCCTGGAACTGATCGATAACGCCGGAGTTGATGCGTTGCTTGACCGAGTTGCTATCGCTCTGGGAGATAGTGAGCGTGCGGTGGCCACAGATCTGCTCTACCCCAAGCCCTATGCCCCACTCTATGAGGCACTGGATGCGCCCACTGATCAACAGGGTAAATTGATCAAGAAATTTCTTGATGGCTATGCCAATACCGTCAGAAAGTGGGGAATCTCTATCATCCGTGAGAAAGAATGGAAAAATCACCCAGGCGACTGGTGCTTCGAGGCCGCGCTGGTCGTCAAGCTGTTCAACATCGATGACAGTACCTTCCGCGACCACCCGCTCTATCCTGCTGCCTTGATCCACGGAGACCCGATATGAGTGCTGAAATATCGATGCGCGATACTCGCAAGTCACCGGCCTATTTCACCGCGCTTCTCAGCGAACTGGACCTGGGTTTGCAAGGCGAGCCGACCGACCCCGTCAACCGATTGCCGGACGACCGGGTACGCAGCGCTTGGCAGCTGTTTGAGGGCGCGCTCTATCGCCTGGTCGCACACTACTCGCAAGGAAGCGCGCTGGATAGCTTACAACCCTACCTGGATGATGTGTTGAGGCGACGCGAGCAACTGGCCGAGTACGGCGAGAAGCTGCCGGAACGTCAACAGGTCATGCGGCGTTCGCTGGAGCAGTTCGACCCTCGCTTCAACACCGTTGATACCTACCTTTACCACCTCTGGTGGTGGTCGCTGGCGATTTGCCTGGGCGTAAGTGACGAATATCGTCAACGGATGCTGGCGGTCACGGGAAATGCGGGGCAAGATGCGCTGTTTGATCAGCTGGCGGCTCGGCTCGCAGCCCTTGAGCGGCCTATTGCGGATTCACTGTGCTATCCCGATATTCACGCGCCGCTGCTTGAGATCACCCAGTTGGCGCCGTCTTTGCGTTCGCAATACCTGCAGCGCTACCTAGACGACTGGTATCCACGCTGCGCTCCAGCCGCCTGGTACGATAACCATCTCAGCGAGGATGACGAGTACGAACTGGCGGATTTTTATGTCGGCTACTGGTGCTTCGAAGCCGCTCTGATCGTCGCGCTTTATGATATTGATGATACGAGCTTTCGTGATCATCCGAACTATCCGGCAGACCTGGTTGCGTATTATCGGAACTCTCGTACTTCTGCCTGATGCTCTTTTTCTCTGCAACGTATCGCCCTGCCGAGTTATTACAG
>NZ_JBQTDC010000034.1:0-45272 GCF_052353045.1 Halomonas sp. AOP7-B1-5
TAGTTTTCAAAAGATGGAGTCTGCTTGGCGTGGTTTGAAATTGTTAGTTGATCGCACGGATTTTCGCGAAAACATTAAACTTGATCTTCTTCATGCTACCAAAGAAGAGCTGCTTGATGATTTTGAGTTTGCGCCTGAAATAACCCAAAGCGGCCTTTATCATCATGTTTATAACTCGGGTTATGGCCAGTTTGGTGGTGAACCGGTAGCGGGTATTATTGGGCACTATGACTTTGCCCCTTCAACACCCGACATGAAGTTGCTTCAGTATACGGCAGCCGTTGGGGCAATGGCGCATGCTCCTTTCTTGTCTTCAGTGGATCCTAGCTTTTTTGGTATTGATAGCTTTGAGGAGCTGCCCAATATCAAAGACTTTAAAGCTATTTTCGAGGGGCCTAAATATGCTCGCTGGCGCAGCCTGCGTGAATCAGAGGACTCACGTTATCTTGGTTTAACCGCGCCACGCTTCTTGCTGCGGATGCCCTACGATCCCGTTGAAAATCCAATCAAGACATTCAACTATCGTGAAGATGTAAGCGCGGATCACAGCCATTACCTATGGGGTAATACAGCGTACTTACTTGCTGAGCGTTTAACGGATAGCTTCGCCAAGTACCGGTGGTGTCCTAACATCATTGGGCCGCAAAGCGGCGGGTCGGTTGAGAACTTGCCGGTACATACTTACGAAGCGTTAGGGCAGTTACAGGCCAAGATCCCCACGGAAGTGCTGATTACGGATCGTCGTGAATTTGAAATGGCCGAAGAAGGCTTTATCTCGCTGACCATGCGTAAGGGCAGCGACAACGCTGCTTTCTTCTCAGCCAATTCCGTACAGAAGCCAAAAGTATTCCCCAACACCCCGGAAGGCAAAGAGGCCGAAACGAACTTCAAGCTCGGCACGCAGTTGCCTTACATGTTCATCATTAATCGGCTGGCGCACTACATCAAAGTGCTCCAACGCGAGCAGATCGGTTCCTGGAAAGAGCGCCAGGATCTTGAGCGCGAGCTCAACACCTGGATTCGCCAGTACGTGGCTGACCAAGAAAACCCGCCGTCAGATGTGCGTAGCCGTCGTCCCCTGCGCGCTGCTTCCATTCAGGTTTCAGACGTAGAGGGTGATCCAGGTTGGTACCAGGTCTCAATGGCCGTACGCCCGCACTTCAAATATATGGGGGCTAACTTTGAGCTATCGCTGGTCGGCCGTCTCGACAAGGAATAAGGGGCGAGCAGCACTATGGCAACTGACAGCAGCGGTTTATTAGGCGGACGGCTGTTTGAGCGTTTAGCTATGCATGAGGGCATGGCTGCGCGCGATGAGGGATGGCAACTGGCTGAAGCCGTTGAGTCAATCAAGCGGCATCTTGTTGAGCTTTTAAATAGCCATCCCGGTAACTGTGCATGCGCACCTGAGCTGGGGCTTCTGGATTTCAACGATGCCACGATTGGCGTACTGGATTTGGAGCTTAATATCCAGCACGCCATCCGGCAGTGTATTGAACGCTTCGAGCCACGCGTCCAGC
Organism: Halomonas sp. AOP7-B1-5; assembly: GCF_052353045.1. NCBI lineage: Bacteria > Pseudomonadati > Pseudomonadota > Gammaproteobacteria > Oceanospirillales > Halomonadaceae > Halomonas > Halomonas sp. AOP7-B1-5. Next base: position 1,521 of record NZ_JBQTDC010000034.1, read on the forward strand.
GTGTGGAGGTCGAGTCACTCTCCAATGCGGGCGACCCTTTGCAGCTGCGCTTTCAAGTGCATGTGACCATTGCCCTTGGTCGAGATAACGCTCAAACCACCATTGATTTATTGCTCAATAACAAGCGCTATCAATGCACTAATTGATAGGCTCGTGAGGCACGCATGCTTAACCGCTACTACCGGGACGAACTCAATTTCTTAAAGCGCCAAGGGCGGGAGTTTGCGCAGGCAAATCCCGGTCTTAGCCGCTTTTTGTCCGAACGCAGTACAGACCCAGATGTTGAGCGTCTGTTAGAAGGTTTTGCGTTTTTGACCGGGCGCATGCGGGAAAAAGTGGAAGATGAGTTTCCAGAGCTTACCCACTCGTTAATTAGCATGCTATGGCCCAATTATTTGCGCCCGGTGCCAAGTATGACCGTCATACAGTTCACGCCGACCTGGTATGCATTAAGTCAGCACCATCAAATCGCAAGAGGTGCTGAGCTTTCAAGTGAGCCAATCGAGGGAACGTCCTGTATTTTTCGTACCTGCCATGATGTTGACCTCTACCCACTGGCCCATGTCGGTGTCGATGCGCGCCATATGCGCGAGTCTTCCATTGTAGAGCTGCGTATGGAAGTGCGTAGCGACCAGCCGCTAAGCCAGATTGGTCTGGAAACGCTACGTATTCACCTGGGCGGTGATGGATATACGGCTCGAACGCTCTATTTATGGATGAGCCACTATCTCACTCACATTGAGCTTGAGGTGGATGGTCAAAAACATAAGCTGCCGGCGGGGTCGATTCAATCGGTTGGCTTTGCACGCGACCAGGCGTTGCTGCCTTATCCACGAAATGTGCATCAAGGGTATCGCATCCTGCAGGAATACCTGTGTTTTCCTGAAGCATTTCATTTCTTTGATGTGCAGAATCTAAAACGTTATCTACCGGATGAAACGGCCGAGAACGTTACGTTGCGGTTTGTTTTTTCACGCACGCTGCCTGCTGATGCACGCGTTCAAAATGAGCATCTTGCGCTCTATTGTACGCCTGCCATCAATTTATTTGAGCATGATGCTGAGCCGGTTGACCTTAGTGGAGAGCGCAGCGAATACCGTATCCGTCCAAGCAGTCGTCAGCCTTCCCATTACGAAATCTTCAGTGTTGATGATGTGCAAGGCTGGCGTGAGGGAAGCCAGTCTGGCGGGCAGGGAAAGCCCAGGCAGTTTGTTTCTTTTGAAAGTTTTGAGCATCAACTTGAGCGCGACCGGGGGCGAGACGCTTCTTATTACCGTGTGCGCGTTCGTGAAAGCTTGCGAAGTGATGGCTTTGACCACGATATCGCTTTTATTCGTGATGATGAGCGCCAACTGGTGGGTCAGCGTGAAACAGTTTCACTACGTTTGACGTGCAGCAATCGTGAGCTGCCTGAGCGGCTGACGGTAGGCGATATTAGCACCGAAACGCAGGATAGCCCGGCGCATGCCACATTTCGCAATATTACGCGGCCAACACCGGTGTTACGCCCCGCGCTAGACGACCAATTGTTATGGATGCTGATTTCGAATCTATCTCTTAATTATCTTTCGCTGCTTGAACGCGATGCACTTTGCTCCGTTCTGCGTGCTTACGATTTTAGAGCCAAGGTGGACCGCCAAGCCGAGCGCGTTGCGCAAAAAAGGCTGGCTGGCATCCTGGCAATTGAAACTCAGCATATTGATCGCTTGCGAAAAGGGCTGCCAGTGCGTGGGTTGCGGTCAGTGGTAACGCTGGACCAGGAGGCCTTTGGTGACGAGGGGAGCCTTTATCTTTTTGGTAGCGTGCTGGCACGTTTTTTCTCGTTATACGCCAGTATCAACTCATTTCATGAGTTGCATGTGATCAACCGTCATAACCAAGAGCGCTATACATGGACGTATCAACCGGGGCAGCAGCCCCTGATGTAGCGCTGGCGCCTCTTTTCCAGGGGGCGCGACGCTACGAGTTTTATCAACTCCTAGAACTCCTGCATCGCCACCATGGCGATGACCTAGAGCGGCGGCATGGTGACAACATGCCGATGTTCCAGCGCGTGCGCTACAAGGCCACTGCATCGCTCGGCTTCCCGAGCAGCGATGTACTGGCACTAAAAGCTAATGGGGCTGACCAGTACGAGATGGAAGTCAGTTTTATGGGGCTGCAAGGCGCTCAGTCTCCATTGCCAAGCTATTACCTGGAAGCGCTGGCCCACAACGCGGCGCATAAAGAAGGCGCGGCCGGTGATTTTCTGGATTTTTTCAATCACCGCCTGTTGAGCCTCTTGCATCACAGTTGGCGAAAGTATCGCCATTACGTGCGTTATCAGGATGATGCCAAAGATGGATTTTCAGCCACCGTATTTGCGCTGGTGGGGCTGGCAGATAGTGATTTGCGGGGCGATACGCCCATCAACTGGAGCAAGATGCTCGCGTATGCGGGGCTGTTGGCTGGCCGTTCCCGCTCTCCTGATGTGGTGTGCAATATTGTCGGGCACTGCTTTGACCTTGATGAGGTGGAAATTGAAGAGTGGGTTTCGCGCTGGGTAGAGATACCGCTAGATCAGCGTAGCCAAAGCGGCACGCTCAACATGACGCTAGGACAGGACGTTGTGGCAGGCGAGCGCGTTCGAGACGTCAACGGTAAGTTTGCGTTATGCCTGAGAGGGTTAAGTCTTCAGCGATTTCGCGATTTTCTGCCTGACGGGCAAGATTTTCCTGCGCTTAAAACGCTGGTCAACTTCGTTTTGCGCTCGCCGTTGGCATGTGACTTGGAACTTGAACTACTCGAAAGTGAAGTGAAACCCATGCGACTAGGCCAGGAAAGTTCTTGTCAGCTTGGCTGGACTACGTTTGTTGATCCCGATAACTCGAAGGCTCACCAGCGTCGTCGAGTACGTATTCAGATGACGGAATGATGATATGAGTACTAATCAGCAGTCAGCACTAATGATGGTTATTACCAATAGCGAGTTGCTAGAAGGACGCTCGACAAGCAGCCACGTTTTTCCACCGGAAGGGGGAACGTTAGGAAGCGCCAGCGACGACGACTGGTTATTACAGGATCACGCCCGCCGGGTTCATCCCTGCCATGCAGAAGTCTTGAAGCGTGATGGTCAGTTTTGTCTGATTGATCGCAGCGGACACACCTTTATTAATCAGGCCACGTTACCGATTGGGCGTAACCGTAAGGTGGCGCTACGTAACGGTGATCAGATACTGGTAGGCGAGTACAAGGTCAAGGTGCACCTGGATGGTGTCAATGCCTTTCATGCCCGGGGAAAGTCGCTTTCTGATGTCGTCGATGAAGATAATGAGACCGTTGATGGAGAGGGCCGGCCCTTATCGGGAGCGGAGGGCGACGTATCACCGCAGGAAAGCGTAAGGGATGACCCCTTACAAGCGCTGGGAGGCGACGAATCGTCACTTGCCAGCCGTGATCCTGTCACCGCGCTTTCTCGACATTCGGGAGGTGCTGCCGAGCTTGAGCCCTTGGAAGATATGCCAGCATCCCGCCCCGCTCAGAAAAATCATTATGCATCTGCCTCTCGCGGAGGCCAGCACTCACGAGATAGCGCAACGCAGATACCAGACATTAAAGCCCATATAGGTACAACGCAGTTAAGGAGCCGTGTGATGGACGAGCAACAGCTAGACGATTTGGAACGTTCCGTTGGCGAGCAGTTGGAAGATCGCTGGACATCACCCACGGCAGGCTCTTTCGACCATCTCAGTGTAGATCCCTTGCTACGCGGAATGAGCTTAACGCTGAATTTTCGTAATACCGAGGAGCAGCATGCCTTTCTAGAAGAGGCCGGGCGCACGCTGCGAGCGACTATCGAAGGGCTGTGCAAGCTTCAGGAAACGCAAAACGATAGCAAGTACCCGCTGCGTGACCGTCGGCTGCAGCCTATCGAAGATAATCCGCTGCGCCTTGGCCAGAGCTACGACGATACGGCTGGCACCCTGTTTGCTGCCGAAAGAAGCCCTGTCCACCTTTCAGCTCCTGAGGCGGTTGCAGAAAGCTTGCGGCATCAAGGCCAGCATCAAGCGGCCGTCGAGGCAGCCATTGGTAGCGCACTGGGCGCCATACTGGATGCTTTTTCCCCTGACGCCTTGACCCGCCGTTTTCACGCCTACCGCGGTGCCTCAAGTCGTATTGATGATGAAGGCAGTTGGGCATGGGAAATGTATCAGCACTATTACCGCGAGCTTAACTCAGGGCGCCAGCAAGGCTTCCAAAAACTGTTCTGGGAAGTATTCGAGCAAGCCTATGACCAGTCTGTGCGGCGCCAGCAGCGGGAGGCGCCATGAACGCAGCCAACGCGCTTCGCATAGCGGCTTTGCTGTTCATATTAATAATGCTTGGCGGATGCGCCTCCACACGCGAAGCGGCGGGTAAAACCTGGGAGATATTTAAGGATCCCTCAACACCTGTTGGCTACCCAGAGGAGCGGCCTACATTGGTCGACCTTAGCATGGTGGCTGAGCCCAACGTCAATCCTAATATTGAAGGAGAGGGAACGCCGCTGCGCTTTCAAGTACTTCAATTAAAAGATGATTCCATGCTGATGGCCGCAGATTTAGGTCAGCTTAGCGACGATCTGGAAAAGGCCTTGGGTACCAATTATCTGACCCACGACGATTTTACCTTGCTCCCCGGGCAGTGGAAGTTCTATGAGCCTTTCGAGGTTGACGAAGAGACACGCTATATCGGGTTGATAGCCTTTTATGCATCGCCTAATGAAGCTGAATGGAAAAAGGTCGTAAAAATAACCAGCAGTGGAGAGCACTATCATTTGCTGGTGCATTTACGCGATAGCGAAGTGGAACTAAGGAAGGAGGAGTGATGGCCAGCCGTAACCGCGTGGTATGGAGCGAGGGGCTGTTTATCAAGCCTCAGCACTTCCAGCAGCAGCAGCGCAGCATGGAAGGATTGATTGATGCTCGGTTAAAAGGCGTCAGTAATTATCTCTATGGGTTTTTATCGCTTGAGCTTAATCGGGAGTTCTTGAGTTTTGGTAGAGTCGCCATTGGTCGTGCCAGTGGCGTGACGCCGGACGGTGTGGCTTTCCGCTTTCCTGAGGACGACCTTGAGCCTACGCCTTTGCAAATACATGACGCGGGCCTTGCCAATCAGGTGGTTTACCTGGGTATACCCTTGTCGACCGACGGCGTGGGTGAGGTCCGCTGGCCGGACGATGAGCTGCCTGCTCGTTACCGGCTCGCTGCTCAAAGTGTGCGCGACCTGCATTCGCAAGAAGGTGTTATAGCTGATCTGGAGGTCGCGAAGGTCGCGCCTCGCCTGATGCTGGAAAACGACGATAGAAGTGGCTACGCCTGCTTGGCTGTTGCCCGCATTATCGAGCGTCGTCCAGATGGCAGCCTGGTACTCGATGAGCATTTTCTGCCCACGCTGATGAGTGTTCAGGCGGCTCCTGGGCTGCTGCGTTTTGTGGGCGAAATGGCCGGCCTGATGCGTGAGCGGGCGCGAAATATTGCACAGCGCCTATCAACGCCGCAGCAGGCGGGCGTTGCCGATGTCTCTGACTTCATGCTGCTGCAGCTATTAAATAGGGCTCAGCCGCGCTTCCAGCATCTGGCTCGCTTGGGGCACCTGCATCCTGAACGCCTCTACGACACCATGCATGAGGTTGCCTGTGAGTTGGTGACCTTTACTGACGAGTCCCGCTTACCGCCTGAGTGTCCTGCTTACGATCATGACCTTCCAGATCGGGCGTTTCGTCCCTTGATGACCATGCTTCGCCAGGCGCTTTCGACCGTACTCGAGCCGCGTGCGATTGCTATTCAGCTGCAGACACGTCGTTTTGGCCTGCTGGTGGCATCGCTTAACGACACCACGCTGATTGAAAGCGCTGAGTTCATTCTAGCAGTACGTGCCGATATGCCCAATGAGCGCCTGCGTAAGCTCTTTTTACAACAGACCAAGATTGCCAGTGTCGAGCGGATTCGCGATCTGATCAGCCTGCAGTTGCCGGGCGTGCCGCTTGAAGCGCTGCCGGTGGCGCCACGCGAGCTGCCTTATCACGCCGGTTACACCTACTTCAAATTGGATCGCCAAAGTGAAGCGTGGTCGATGCTGGTCGGGGCCAGTGGTTTTGCCTTCCACGTGGCGGGCGAATTCCCTGGGCTGGAGATGCAATTTTGGGCCATTAGGAGCTAACACATGCAGCACTTAACAACAGATTCGGCAGGGAATGGTGGTGCCGTGGGTGTTGCTGATCGTAAAGATCCTGTGCGGCACGAGGATCTCATCCAGGACAGCAGCCTGGATGTATTGATACACAAGCACGCCGATCACTTGAATGCCGATGAGGACTACTGGTTTCGCCTGCGTGGCCACAATATCAATCCAATGATTGATGCCGCGAGCAGCCTGCTGGGCATGGTGGTACGGGTAAGACAGTTGGACAGTGCCGGTGATATAGACCGCCTGTATCGACAAGTGGTCGATGAGGTCACTTCCATTGAAATCGAGCTGACAGAGCAGGGATATGACCGACCCACCCTGCTGGCCTATCGCTACGTGCTCTGCTCGTTTGTTGATGAAGCTGTGATGGGAATGTCCTGGGGGCGGCAAAGCAAGTGGGCCGAGCATTCGTTGCTGACACGTTTTCATAACGAGACATGGGGCGGTGAAAAGGTGTTCTCGATTCTTGCTCGCTTGCAGCAGGAGCCCGAGCGTTACCTCGACATGCTGGCATTTATCTATCTTTGCCTATGCCTGGGGTTCGAGGGGCGCTATCGGGTCATGTCCGATGGCCGTGAGGAATACGAAAGGATTGTCCGCGCGCTGGGAGATCAGCTTGCGGGCTTGAGTCCTCAGCCAGATGAAATCCTCACCACACCGCTGAGCAATGTCGTCCATACGCACCACCAGCGTGCCAGTCAGGGGATGCCCAACTGGGCCATATTTGCTGTTTTTTTCGTGAGCATGACACTGATTTATTTAGGCTTTTCATGGGCGCTTGATCAGCAGGCCGAGCACGTAACATCCCTACTTAATCAACTTCATCGTTAGGAGGCATTATGCTCAGGGTAGAGCTTTCGGCATTGATTGGTCGTCTTAGTGTTATCGCCCGTCAAGGACTTGAACAGGCGGCCGTGCTGTGTGCCCAGCAACAATCCCCTGAAGTGACGGCCGCCCATCTATTGCAGGCGCTAAGCGACCAGCCGCTTTGCGATGTGCGTAGTTTATGCAATCACTTCGATATTGACGTTGCCAATCTGCGTGCCCAACTTGGCGCAGAGACCCGGCCTCCCCGCGACTTCGACGTGGTAACACCAAGTTTTTCACCGCTTCTGGTTGAGTTGCTGCAGGACGCTTGGCTGCTGGCTTCCACCGAATACCAGCACGCTGAGCTGCGTAGCGGGGTGATCTTTATCGCACTCCTGCACAATGTGGAACGTTATTTGAGCAGTGCTACCAGCCGATTGCTGGCTGATATCAATCGCGAGGATCTACGCCGGCGGTTTGAAACGCTAACGGCAGATTCAGCGGAAGCAGTACATGAACAGAGTGAAAAATCAGGGGCTGCCCACAACGTATCACGCGAAAGCGACAGCGCGCTGGCGCGCTTTGCTACCTCACTGACCGAGCAGGCGCGTAGCGGCGAACTGGACCCGGTACTGGGGCGTGATCCAGAAATTGACCAAATGCTCGACATCCTGGGCCGCCGGCGCAAGAACAACCCTATCGTGATTGGTGATGCCGGTGTGGGTAAAAGCGCGGTGGTTGAAGGACTAGCCTCCAGAATCGTGGCGGGTCAAGTGCCAGCAGCGCTCAAGGGGGTCGAACTTTTAACGCTTGATCTGGGTGCGTTACAGGCGGGCGCCGCGGTGAAGGGCGAGTTTGAAAAACGCCTTAAAGCGGTGATCGATGAAGTCAAGAACGCGCCTCGGCCCACGCTGCTGTTTATTGATGAAGCGCACACACTGATTGGCGCGGGCAACCAGGAGGGCGGAGGTGACGCCGCTAATTTGCTGAAACCAGCGCTGGCACGCGGTGAACTGCGCACTATTGCCGCGACTACTTGGCGCGAGTACAAGAAGTACTTCGAGAAAGATCCGGCGCTTTCACGACGCTTTCAGCCCGTGGCACTTTCTGAGCCCAGCGTAGAGCAAGCGCTGGTAATCCTGCGCGGGCTGCGAGATGTCTATGAGCGCGCCCACGGCGTGCTGATCGGGGATAGTGGACTGCGCGCCGCGGCGTCTCTTTCTGCCCGCTACCTGGCGGGGCGCCAACTTCCCGATAAAGCCATCGATGTGCTGGATACGGCATGTACGCGGTTGGCGCAAGCGCTGGATACGCCGCCACGCAAGCTAAGCCACCTGAAAAGTGAACACACCGCCGCTCTGCGCGAGCGCGACCAGTTAGCCCGTGAAAGGCTGCTGGGACGAGAGCCAGACGCCTCGGTAGGTCAAACGCTCAACGAGCGCTTGGCCGCGCTGGAAGAAGAACTCGCGACGCTTGAAGCCGCCTGGCAGGAGCAGCGTGAGTGCGTTGACGCCATTGTCACGCTGCACCGTCAGCTCTTGGATAACTCAGACGAACGTGCCCAGGGTGACGATCATCCCACTGAATCTTGCACGCCCGAGCAGCTACACACCGAGCTTGCCGAGCGGGAGCAGCAGTTGACGCGCCTGCAGCAGACGCATGCGCTGGTAAACCCAAGCGTCGAAGAGGCGCAGATTGCCCAAGTAATTGGTGATTGGACGGGCGTGCCTGTGGAACGCATGACCAGTGACGAGCTGACCCGACTCACGGAGCTGCCGAGCCACTTGGGGGGACTGATCAAAGGCCAGGACATCGCGATCGAGCGGGTGCATCGCCATCTGCTGACAGCACGTGCGGATCTGCGCCGCCCGGGGCGTCCATTAGGTGCTTTCCTGCTGGTCGGTCCCAGCGGCGTGGGCAAGACAGAAACCGTGGTACAGATCGCTGAGCAGCTGTATGGCGGACGTCAGTTCCTGACCACGATCAACATGTCCGAGTATCAGGAGAAGCACACGGTTTCCCGGCTGATTGGCTCTCCTCCCGGCTATGTCGGATTTGGTGAGGGCGGTCTGCTAACCGAAGCCATGCGCCAGCGTCCTTATTCGGTGGTGCTGCTGGATGAGGTGGAAAAAGCACATCCTGATGTCTTGAACCTCTTCTATCAGGCGTTTGATAAAGGCGAGCTGGCCGATGGGGAAGGGCGCATTATCGATTGCAAGAATGTGCTGTTTTTCCTCACTTCCAACCTGGGGTACGAAGCGATCGTAACGCACGCTGATAACGCGGCGGCACTGGATGACGCGCTTTATCCCGTTCTTGCCGATTTCTTCAAACCCGCGTTGTTGGCACGCATGGAAGTAGTGCCTTACTTGCCCCTGGCAGACGATACCTTGCGTGACATTGTGGGCGCCAAGCTGGCTACGTTGGTGAAACGTATTGAGGTGCAACATCGTCAGGCGCAGGTGGTGATGGATGACGCTTTGACGGACGCCATATGCCGCCGAGCAACGCGCAGCGAAAACGGCGCGCGTATGCTGGAGTCGGTCATTGACGGTGAGTTGCTGCCGCCGCTTTCACGCGCGCTGCTGGAGCGTATGGCACGTCGAGAATCGGTAACGCGTGTGGAGCTGGGTGTAGACAGCGAGCACGGCACTTTTACCGCCAGTGTGGCATAACGCGATGACGGCCATTGCAGCTGCTCCTACGGCACCTAGTGAACGACCATGGCATCGTGAGTTAGCGGCGATGCCACTGGCACTGCGCTTGGTAGAAAGCTCAACTTCGGTTGTGCTGCGTGAGCGCGTTTCAGAGTTATTGCGTCGTCAGGTAGGCATGGCGTGGTCAGCATGTCTATATCTTGAGGGCAGCGGCCGCTGGTTAGGCCTGGATAATAGCGACGCCCAGTTCGACTGCAGCGATTTTCGTCACCCTTACGCGCATGTAGTGCGCAGTGGCAAGCCGTTACTGCTTAGCGTAAGGGATGCGCGGACGCGCTTGGACCATCCTGATTTTCAGGCACAGATCGCGTGTCTGAATCCCCAGCTTCATTTGCTGGTGCGGCCGCTACGCGGGGCGGATAGCCGGAAGACCTGGCTGGGCGCATTAGTGATGGCAGGGGACGCCAGCACGCTCGAAGTGCTCGTTAATGATCCGGGAATGGGCGCGCTTGAAACATTTGTATGTCAGCTATGGCAACGCCTGTCTCAAGAGCAGGGTGAGCGACAGCGCTCACAAGTGCTTAAAGCATCGCTCGAAAAACTCAATGATGGGGCGCGCCGCCAAGCGCTTGCAGACCAGCTTTCCAAGGGTCTATTGGGGCAATCCGCGGCTATGCAAGCGCTGCGCGGGAAAGTGGTTCGTGCAGCGGAGACCAATCTGGCAGTGCTGTTAGAAGGGGAAACCGGTACCGGGAAAGACTGTGTGGCGCGGGCGCTGCATCAGCTGTCAGCGCGCTCCAAAGCCCCTTTCATGGCGATTAACTGTGCCGCGATTCCTGAGGCGCTATTGGAATCTGAACTGTTTGGCCATGAGAAAGGCGCGTTTTCTGGCGCGGATCATGCGCGCGAAGGGCTTATCAGCCAGGCTGATGGTGGCACGCTGTTTCTGGACGAAATAGGCGATATGCCGCTAGCCCTGCAAGCCAAACTGTTGCGTGTGCTGGAAAGCGGTTGCTATCGCCCGCTGGGCGCGAGTAATGAGCGTTACGCTGACCTGCGGCTAGTGGCAGCCACCCACCAGCCGCTACGTGAGCATATTAGCGAAAAGCGATTCAGGGCGGATCTTTACTATCGCCTGGGGCAGTTTCCGTTAGCGCTGCCGCCACTTTCACAAAGACAGGGCGATATCGCCTTGCTCGCCGAGTGCTTCATTGCGGACTTTTGTGCAAGAGAGGGACGCCACGAGATGGGGATTACCCCAAGCGCGTTGCGCGTACTCAACGCCCGAGACTATCCAGGCAATGTGCGTGAACTCAAGAACCTGGTGGATTATGCCTGCGCAATGACGCCTGACGGTGCGGATATCGATGTTGGCATGTTGCCAACGATCCAAGCCGAAGCGCCTGATTCAGCGTCACCCATGCCTCTTGCACCTCAGGAAAAACTCTCCTTTCTGGAGAATGTAGATGATTTGAAAGAGGCATTGCGTGATGTGGAAGCGGCCATCATCTCCCAACGACTGGCACATTTTGATGGTAACCGAACCCAGGTCGCCAAAAGTTTAGGGCTACCCAAACGGACGCTCGCGCATAAATGTCGGCTGCTGGAACTGGATACAAAATGAACATGATATTGCGAAAACATGGCCTGGCCATGCTGATAGCACTGTGCGCAGGCTCTGTCACCACTATGCAAGCCACGGCGAATGATCAGGCACTGCTTGATGCCGCTCATACCTGTGCACAGGAAAACTCACGGTTGGACCGGTTGAGTTGCTATGACCAGATTTTTCTTGCCCCGGAGAAACCCGACAACGACGGAAGCGCTTTACCTGCCTTGTGGGATGCGATTGCACGGCAAGAGTCGCAGCGAACAGAAGAAAATACCGGACTGCTGTTCAGTGAACAGGGTGAAGATGTGTTGATGAGTGCGCCAGCGCTTGGCACCACTCCACCTCGGCCGACCTTGGTGATTGCGTGTGAAAAATGGATCACACGCTTTCAGCTACATCTTCCTGAGCCTATTGAAGGTACTCGCGTAGAGGTGCAGCTTTCATCCAGCAATCGCTCTATCAATCAGCAGTGGCGGATCAGAAACGATGGCCATGTGATTAGCGGTGGGCGGGGGTTGCCCGCCATCGAAACATTGAGGCAACTCCTGAATGCAAGCGATCTACGTTTGCAAAGCGATGTCGCCGCACTGGATGGGCTGCGTTTTGATGTCACCGGGCTGAACGACATGATAGATCCCTTGCGCGAAAACTGCGGCTGGTGAGGTGATGATGCGTATTACCGATACAGAGCAGCTTGCGCCTTTGCTGGCTCCGTTAGAGAAGAATGCCGAAGGTCATGCGGTAGGGGAGCCGGTTGAAGAAAGCAGCAGCTTTTTAAAGCTCGAAGCGGAAATGATGAAAATTGGCTCGCTTCAGCATGGTGAGGTTGATTGGGCAACGGCCGAAACGCTGGCTATCGACATGTTAAGCCAGCAAGGCAAGGACGCGAAGGTATTAAGCCATCTACTGCACTGTTTGCAGCAAGAGGGCAATGCCCGACGGTTTACGCTATCGCTGCAACTGCTGAGCCAGTGCTTGACCGTATGGTGGGACGTTGCCTATCCGTTTACAGGCCCGCGCGGCGCCAAGATGCGCCCTCGCTTGTTCCAGCAAATTGCCCAGCGTACGGCCAAGCTGGCGAGCAGTGTGCGTATTGGCGACGAAGAAACATATCAGCACTGCATCAACGCGCTGACGGTGTTGCGTACAGCTGTAACGGAGAAAGCATTACCAGATCAGGCGCTTGATGAGTTGCAGCGGCAAATTGAAAGCCTGCAGCCGGCTAAAGGCACGTCTGCCACGAATACTTCGCCCAGTGCTGGCGACCCGCCCTCGACATCTGCAGAAGAGCAGGCATCACAAGAGGCATCGGCCCCCACAGCAAAACTGCCCGAAGTGCGCATGGAGTCGGGTAATGAGCGGGCTAATCGGCAGGCGATTCTTAAAATGGCGGATTTTTTGGCCGAGCAGTCACCTGGTGAACCACTGGTTTACCGGCTCCGCCGCTACGCCGTCTGGGGCGTCATCCAGGCGCTGCCCATGTCGCGTAACGGTGGGCGTACTGAGCTGGCGCCCGTATCGGGGGATCGTGTCGCAGAATATCGCGATAGCTTGTCGCGGGGAGGTGATCTGGCGCTATGGCAAAGAATAGAGAACAGTCTGGCGGTTAGTCCTTATTGGCTTGAAGGACATCGCCTGAGTGCTGAACTTGCTCAACACCTTGGGCATTCGCGCTGTGCCGATGCCATCAGTGAAGAGACGCGCCGTTTTGTCTCCCGCTTACCCGGTATTGAAGAACTGACGTTTAACGACGGTACGCCTTTTGTAGAAGAAGAAACGCAGCGTTGGTTACACCAGTCAGCGACGCCCGCAGCAACCCCCGCTGGCCAGGGTGATGTCTGGCAGGAGAGCTATCAGGCAGCACTAGAGGCGCTTGATAACGAAGGGTTGGCCGTCGCGTTGCAACAACTGGATCATGGGCTTGCCAGCGCCAGCTCACCGCGTGAAGCGGTGTATTGGCGGCTTGCCAGCGCGGATCTTTTACTAAAGGCCGGTTTGAAGAGCTTGGCACACCAGCACTATCAAACGTTATACGACACGGTGACCACGCTGGCGCTTGAACAGTGGGAGCCAGGCCTGGTGTCTCGGCTGCAATCATCGCTAACCGTATAACGTAAACCAATATGACCACTAGGGACGAGGACTAAAGGCGCATGTGGACAACGATAAAATCCAGGTTGAGCCGCTGGGTGCCCGGTTTTTCGCGGGCACAAAGTGCTCATAATCAAGCGAAGGCACGCGGTAACCGGGTAAAGGGATTAACTAAAGCATCCTCGGTGATATGGCTGTTACTGGCAGCGTTACTGCTCGTTGCCATTTGGTGGTTTGGTCCCGGGTGGTCATTTCGTGATCACTACCCGTTAGCCTCTTTGACCAATCGATGGTTGGCAACGGTTGTGCTTGTGGCGGTCGTTGCCGTGATATGGGGGATTCGTCTTGCACGTCGTTTGAAGGAGGTGGATACCCAACAGCAGAGCGAAGCAGCACGCAGCGAAGACCCCATTCTTGCCGAAGTCGAGCGTCAGGAAGCATCCTTGAATCAGGTGCTCAGCGAGATCATCGATAGCCTGGGGGCGGGCTCAAGAGGGCGTTATCGACTGCCCTGGTATTTGGTGATGGGGGTCGAGAATGCAGGCAAGACCAGCCTGATCAACCGTTCTGGGCAAAACTTCACGCTCACTCACGTGATGAAGGCTTCCGGGCGTCAAGCCAAGAAGCAGCTTTTTGGATTTGACTGGTGGATCGGCGACAAGGCTGTCTTGATTGACCCCGATGGCGAGCTGCTGACCCAGGGCGCTCTGGAAGAAGGCGAGCCTCAGGCCCTGCAGAGCCGGTTATGGGATCATTTTGTTGACTGGTTGGATCGTAACCGGACGCAGCGCCCCTTGGATGGTGTCGTGCTGGTACTGGATCTGGCACGGTTGAGCCATGCTCAGGTCACAATCCGCAAGGCGTATGCTGCCTTGCTGCGTAGCCGTCTGCGTGAGCTTATGGAACGCCATGGTTCGAGGCTGCCGGTTTATGTCACGTTCAGCAAAATGGACCTGCTGCATGGCTTTGATGACTTTTTCCGTCGCTACTCGCGTGCCGAGCGTAAGGCACCGCTAGGATTTACTTTCTCCCCTGAGTCGATAGATTCGGCCGGGCAGTGGGAAAAAGAGTTCTTGGGTGCTTATGACAGCATGCTGGAGCGCTTGAACAGTCTCATGCCCAATATGCTTGCCGAGTGCCGTGATCGTGAGGAACGCGAGTCCATATTCCGCTTTGTGCGTCAGTTGGCTGGCCTGCGCGATGTGCTTTTTGGTTTTCTGAACGACATTCTTTCCAGCGATCAGTTCTCAACCGCCGCGATTGTGCGTGGTACGTACTTCACATCGGTATACCAACAGGGCGTACCCGAAGACCCCTTTGTGGATGCCGCCGCACGCCGTTATGGCATGTCAGACAGCGTACAGCCGGCCCACCGTGCGGCGCGCAATGCGCTTTACTTTACCGAAGAGTTGTTTGAAAAGGTCATTTATCCGGAGGCAGGGCTTGCCGGGGATAACGCCAAGGTGATGCGTCAACGCCAGAAAGTACGTCAGGCGTGCGTGTTTACCTGCATCGCCGGCAGCGTCTTGCTTATCGGTGGGTGGAGCTACTTCTACCAGAAAAACTCTGCTGCATTGGCAAGCGTCGAGCAGCGCATGGAATCCTTTATTGCCGCGCAGCCAGACACCTTCCAGAACGACGACCCGACGGGCTATGAAATGCTCGAGCCATTGAATCGTCTGCGCGATGCGCTGCAGACCTTTGGCGATTTTCGGACACATTCGCCCTTTCTGGCGGACATGGGGCTTTATCAGGGCCATTTTGTTGGTGGAGAAATCGAGAATGCCTATCTGGCCATGCTGGAATATCAATTCCTGCCCGCCATCATGCTGGGCATTGTTGACGATATGAACCGTGAAGCGGAGGGCAGCAACGGCAAGCTGGCGCTATTGAGGATTGTGCGCATGATGTCCGATGCCAGTGGTCGTCAACCTGAGCGCGTACACGACTTTATGGAGCGCCGTTGGCAACTGCTGTTCCCTCATCAAGGTACTGTTCAGGATGACTTGCTGGCGCACCTGGACTACGCGCTACGCTATGGCGATTTAGAAGGACGAATTGCGCAGGGTGACCGCCAGGCTGAAATTGCGATGACTCCGTTGCGCGGTAGCTTGAACGCTGCACAGGAAGAACTGTCGCGCCAGCCGATGGACGAGCGTGTGTATGCCACGATGAAGACCAACAGTCAGCGTCAAAACGATGCACTGGATTTGCGTCACGGCGTAGGCAGCATGTTCAACACGGTCTTCATGGCGCGAAACGACGAGCCTGCCTATTTGCAGCTGCCTCATTTCGTTACCCAGAACGGCTTTGAAAATGGGTTCCTCAAGCAGCTGGACCAGGCCACCGAGCTTGCGCTTATTGATTTATGGGTATTAGGCCAGCGTGACAATATCAACTTCAGCAGCGCTGATCAGCGCCAGTTGCAGGATGACTTGCGCGAGCACTATACCAGCGACTACCACGTAAGCTGGCGTGATGCCTTGAGTAATACCTTCCTTGTTCCGCTGCCCGATATTCGTCAAGCGATTGTGGTTGCCGATGCGTTGGCAGGCTCTCAGCGGCCGCTTGATCGTCTGTTGGCCGAGGTGGAGGGCAATACAAGCCTCTATCCGGAGCTTCCCGCGGATGACGAAGCAGCGCGTGAAGCGCTGGAAAACTCGCAACGCTACCAGATGGCGCATGCTATCGAGCAGCCCTTCAGGGCTATCAATCAGCTTGCCCAGGAGAACGGCAGCAGCGCGGTAGAACTTTCCGAAATCAAACAGGCCATTGCAGAACTGCGTGACTACCTGCTGGATATTGAAGAGGCGGGGGACTCAGGTCAGGCAGCTTTCCTCCAAGCACGCGATAGGCTTTCCCTGCGCGGTAGCGACCCCATCCATAATCTGCAACGCATCGCTGAAAACTCACCTGAGCCGGTAGCCAGCATGCTGCAAAGCCTAGCTGATCAGAGCTGGCAGCTCATCATGGCGCGCGCGATCAGTCATCTGGAAACTTTATGGCTGGATGCGGTGGTAGCACCTTATCAGACCCAGTTGGCAGGCCGTTATCCATTGGTGCCCAACGCATCCAGTGATGTGGCACTGAATGATTTTGAGGATTTTTTCGCGCCCTCGGGCATTCTGGATACGTTCTATCAAGACAACCTCAAACCCTTTATTGAGGGCGCCCCCGAGTATCTGGTGGATGCTCAGGGAAATTCCTTGCTACGTGAAAGCGTTTTAGTGGCAGTTGAGCGCGCCGAAAAAATTCAGCGCGCCTATTTTGATCGAGATGGTGCACTGGACGTTGAGTTTGCGCTAGAGCCGATCAGTTTGAGTCCGGATAAGCGGCGCAGCGTTATCAGCGTTGATGGGCAACTGATCGAGTACACGCACAGTGCGGCAAGTCGTGTTTCGATGATCTGGCCCAATGCGCTGCGCGGCGGCACCGATAGCCGTATCACGTTGGTGCCCAGCCAAATCAATCGCTCGCCACGCAGCATATCTCGCGATGGCGCTTGGGCATGGTTCCGCTTGCTGGATGAAGCTGAATTAAGCCGTGAGGATGAACGCAACCTTGAGGTTCGCTTTACGGTAGATGGGGGCAGCATGCGTTATCGCCTAGGCACGAACGGCGCCCAAAATCCTTTCAGCCGTTCGTTGGTAGCGGGCTTTCAGCTGCCATCGGCCCTCTATGCGGAGCAGGAAACGTATGCTAACGATACTTAAACGCGTTTTTTCGCTTCCATCACGTGCCGAGCGTCCCCAGCGCTCGGTGCTGCAGTCCGCGGTTCAGCACTTGGTGGAAGCACAGAGTGAAGATATAGACTGCTTTATTGAAGCCGTATACCAAGCCGATGCGCGCGGTCATTCACCTTGGGTCATTCGTGACAAGGCGTACCTGGATACGCTCAGGCGTGCATTGGAATTTACTGTTCATCGTCAGGTCTGGCTTCAGCGTGAGCAGCAGCAGGTTGCCCATTGGCAAGGCAGGCTACTGGCGCTACGCCATGGTGAAGGGCCACCGCTGGGCATGTTGCTGGCGTGCCGCCCCGATGACGAAGCCGCCTGGCAACTACGCTTTTTCTTTATCGATAGTGATTGGAAAGGTAGCCGCCACGGCACGCGGCTACTTCAGGCGGCCAAGCGCACACTGTATGGCGTACCCATACAGGTACGTTTACCGCTGGAGTGCGCCTCAGCCGTTTCAAGCCTCGAAGCGGCAGGCTTTCAGCGCATGCACGTAGATGCCGATAACGTTGCAAGCTTTGAGGCGCCCGCCCAGTGGGATGAATAAAATGATCTAAGGATGTTAACTACACACCCTGGCTTGAAAAAGGGGCACTCAATATGAGCAAGGAATTTGTATCGGTAGAGGACATTGGTACTGAGCACCACGGTTATGCTCCCTCATCTGTCATCGCAGGCAGTGCCTCCGCCACAATTTTCGTGGACGGTAAACTCGTTGGATTAACAGGGCATTCGGTGAACCGTGGAGGTGTCGTCATCGGCAGTGGTAGCGGCGGGGGCACTTAAGGTAGTGAATAGGACCGATTGTTTTTTGCCCTTAGATTACCCGGCTCTACTGATGCAGTAGGTACGTTTCTACCGTACCTGCCGATACACCGAATGCCGAATGCCTAGCGAAACGCATCTTGCCTGAACTTAGCGGCCTATCAGTGCGGCGATATATTTATCAAAATGGACAACCTTGAAAAGCGCTTTGAAGTAACGGTGCTTCTTCCACTTGGCATTTATCCTACATACCCCTTTAAAGCACGCCAAGCGCAGAACAGAATATAAATATCTAGAGCGTCTAATGATCTATAGTGCTTCTCACACAAGCTAGGCGTGTCATCAAGCGTGCCTAGGGCTTGGCGATAGCAACGCATCAACAAAGGAAAGAGTGAATGCACACCACTGATCGACAACGGACGTTTACGGAGTACGCGCTGATTGTATTAATGCTGGGGGTCGTGGCGTTAGTACTTTGGAAGCTTGTTGGTTTGCTTATTTTGATTTTTGGTGCGGTGGTGGGCGCCTGTGTGCTGCAAACCTGTATGGCGCCGCTGCTGCGGTTGGGCGCGCCCCGCTGGCTTGCGCTGTTAACCGTTATTATTGGCTTGATAGTGGTCTTGGGGTTGATCAGTTGGGCGTTTGGGGCGCAGGTTTCTTCCGAGCTGGAAGCCTTGACCTCATTGCTGCCCGATGCTTGGGCGCAGTTGCAGGAGCGTATTGAGGGAACATCGCTGGCGCCGCTGTTGGATAACGCCGCTGATCGAGCAGGCAGCATGTTTGGGAACGGCATTTCTCAAATTGGCATGGTCGTCGTCTCGATGGGGGGGAGCGTGGTCAACTTCTTCGCGCTTATCGTGGGGATGGTTTATTTTGCGGCGCAGCCGGATGTTTACCGCCGTGGCTTATTGTTGCTTGCGCCGATTAAAAGCCGCCCACGTTTGGGAGAGGCGCTTGACGATAGCGGTAAGGCGCTGCGTTTCTGGCTGGGCGGGCAGTTAGTGGCCATGGTGGTCACCGGGCTGTTGGTGGGTATCAGCATGTGGTTGTTGGATGTTCCGGCGCCGCTGGGGCTGGGGCTTATTGCCGGGCTACTGGATTTTGTGCCGCTGGTGGGGCCGCTTGTCGCGGCGATTCCCGCGCTCTTGCTTGCCTATACGGTCAGCCCTCAAACGGCACTGTTTGTATTGATTGCCTACACGATTATTCAGCAAATTGAAGGCAACATTTTACAGCCGCTGGTTCAGCAGCGCGCTGTTAACCTCCCCCCTGCAATACTGCTGTTTTCACTGTTTGCCGCCAGTACGCTATTTGGCATCGCGGGTCTGTTATTGGCGGCTCCGCTGACCGTTGTGGTGTTTGTAATGGTCAACCGACTCTACGTCACGCGAGAAGAAGAGGCGTCGTAGGCAGGCATATCAACGTGTGCTGCACATTAACAAACCGGGTGAAGGGAGGCGTAGGTGTATACACAAGCATTGATCGATGAATTCAAGTCGGGAATTTACCAATCGCTCGATGTTTGGAAGATGTCTCATGACACCCGAGTTGAACTGCTGACCACATCGGAAAATGCCACGTTCGTTGCCGAGGACCCGCACACCGGTGACAAAAGGGTAATTCGCGTTAACCGCCCTGGGTATCACGAGCGGCGGGAGATCGAGTCCGAAATTACCTGGATTAATGCCCTGCGTGACTCCAGTAATATTCACACGCCGCGGCCAATTAGCTCCACTAGTAAAAACTCTGTCGTAAGCATCCATACGGATAATCGCGAGTTTCACGCGGTAGCGTTTGAGTATGTGAGCGGCCATGAACCCCATGTTGGGCAAGAGCTGCCTAACTGGTTTGCAACGCTGGGCGCCGTCACGGCCTCGTTACATAAGCACAGTAAAGCATGGCAGCCACCCAAAGATTTTACGCGTAAACGCTGGCATCTCGACACCATGATTGCGCCTGATGGGTTGTGGGGTGATTGGCGAGAAGCGCCCGGTATTACGCGTGACGATAAACGCGACATCCATCAGGCCATCGAGCATATTTATGCGCTTATAGCAGAATATGGTGATCGGGGAGACCGTTATGGGCTGGTACATGGGGATTTGCGGCTAGCGAATTTATTAGTCAGTGACGACCGGCTCACGGTGATCGACTTCGACGACAGTGGCTTTTGCTGGTACGCCTATGACTTTGCCGCCGCGATCAGTTTTCACGAGCTCAATCCCATGGTGCCCGAATTGCGCGATGCGTGGGTCCGAGGCTATCGAAGCATGGCTACGTTCGAGGAGGAAGACGTCGCCGCGTTGGATACGTTTATTATGCTTCGCCGCATTATGCTGAGTGCCTGGCTGGCAACGCATGCAGAAAGCCCCACCGCCCACGAATTAGGCAAGGGATATATTCAGGGGACCGCTCATTTAGCCCGCCAGTATTTGCGCGCTAGATCTTGCGATGTATTAGCTTCTATCTGAGCGCGGCGTTAAGCTTATCGCCATTATCCACATTGACCATAGCGCCTGATTGATTGCAGGCGCTTTTGGCGTTGAAAAGATGAAGGTGACTGTATGTCAACGATAACACCCGCGGCGACCACCAGCTATCGGGTGCCGCTGATTGCCACGGCGGCAATCGTACTCGGCGCATTAGTGATAGGCGTGGTATTTGGCGCTAATACCGGGCTACTGATGATTGTGGGCGGTTTATTGGGCATGGTGCTGTACCACGCAGCCTTTGGGTTTACTGCCGCCTGGCGAGTATTTATTACCGACCGGCGTGGGCGTGGCCTGCGTGCACAAATGGTCATGCTGGCGGTTGCCGTTGTGCTGTTCTTTCCCGCGCTGGGCGCCGGTACCTTATTTGGCACTGAAGTACGTGGATTTGTATCGCCTATTGGTATTTCCGTACTGTTTGGCGCGTTTCTGTTTGGTTTAGGCATGCAGCTAGGGGGTGGGTGCGCCTCGGGGACGCTATTTACGGCGGGTGGCGGCAATGCGCGCATGCTGATTACCCTGGTGTTCTTTATCGTGGGCTCGGTCATTGGTACGGCGCATTTTGCGTGGTGGCAGAGCTTACCTGCCTTTCAGCCGGTCTCGTTGATTGATATTGCCGGTACGGGCGGTGGGATAGCGATCAGTCTGGTGCTGTTTGCCGCCATCGCTGCCTTTACGCTGGTGATGGAAAAGCGCCGCCACGGTCAGCTGGAAAGAGCACCGGTGGTTGAAAAGCCGGGTGTTGAACGCTGGCTAACCGGGCCCTGGCCACTGTTAGCCGGGGCGGTTGCCTTGGCGCTTTTGAATTTTGCTACCTTGGCACTGGCTGGCCGCCCGTGGGGCATTACCTCGGCCTTTGCATTGTGGGGCGCCAAAGGGTTTGAACTGGTGGGCGGTGATGTTAGCCAATGGGGGTATTGGCAGTCCCAAGGTAACGCTGCAGCACTTGAAGCCAGCGTATGGAGCGATATCACCACGGTGATGAACGTTGGTATTATGCTGGGGGCGTTGGCCGCCGCGCATTTGGCCGGTCGTTTTGCGCCTAACTTTAAAATTCCGCTGCGTTCGTTATTGGCGGCAGTCATCGGTGGGCTAATGCTGGGCTATGGTGCGCGCCTGGCGTTTGGCTGCAATATTGGCGCTTACTTTGGCGGTATCGCCTCCGGTAGCCTGCACGGCTGGGTATGGCTGGTTGCGGCGTTTGCGGGCAATATGTTCGGCGTTAAGCTGCGCCCGTTCTTTTTCGGCGGTGTGGAAGGTCGTAAGCCGGTTGCCAAAACGAGTTAATCGCTTGTGCAATTACTGTCTTAAATTCTGTCTTAAATTCTGTTTGAAATACCGTTTTAAGAACCGTTTTAAAAACTGTTTTAAAACCATTTAAAAGCTGCTTTAAGCCCTGCGCCCTGGCCCAAAGCCGGGGCGTTTTTTATCGTAATCGATGTGTCACTTCCACCTTTGTCGTACTAGCATGTTACATTATTGGCAAACGCCGCCAACGCCCAGCGTTGCTGCATTGCAATAGAATTCGACCCGAATGAGAGCGCCTATGTCCACGACGAGTAAACGCCCCTTATATATTCCTTACGCCGGTCCTTCTTTACTTGAAATGCCACTATTGAACAAAGGCAGCGCGTTTACTCAAGAAGAGCGATTGGCGTTTAACCTGATTGGCCTACTGCCGCAAAATGTCGAAACCATTGACGATCAGTTAGAACGCGCTTATCGCCAGTACCAGCAGTGCAATAGCGATCTTGAACGCCATATTTATCTGCGCGCCATTCAGGACGACAACGAAACGCTCTACTTCCGCTTGGTATCTGAGCATCTTGAAGAGATGCTGCCGATTATCTATACGCCTACCGTTGGTCAGGCGTGTCAGGAATTCTCCAATATTTATCGCAATCACCGGGGCCTGTTTATCGGCTACCAGGATCGCGAGCATATGGATAACATGCTACGCAGCGCCACTAAAGATAACGTTAAAGTGATCGTGGTAACCGACGGCGAGCGTATCCTGGGTCTGGGCGATCAGGGCATCGGCGGCATGGGCATCCCGATTGGTAAGCTGGCGCTGTATACCGCCTGTGGTGGCATTAGCCCCGCGCATACCCTGCCGATCATGATCGACGTGGGCACCAATAATCAGGCACTGCTGGATGACCCCATGTACATGGGCTGGCGCCATAAGCGGGTAGGCCAGGAAGAGTACGATGCCTTTATGGCGGAGTTCATTTCAGCGCTAAAACGTCGCTGGCCCAATGCGCTGCTGCAGTTTGAAGATTTTGCTCAGGCGAATGCGGTGCCGCTGCTTGAGCGCTATCGCAACGAGCTGTGCTGTTTTAACGATGATGTTCAGGGCACGGCATCTGTTGTCGTAGGAACGCTCATGGCGGCCTGTCAGGCGCGTGAAGAGACCATTGCTCAGCAGCGTGTGGTATTCGTTGGCGGTGGTTCTGCCGGTTGCGGGATTGCCGAGCAGGTTGTGGTCGCAATGGAAGCTGAAGGCCTGACGGAAAGCGAAGCGCGGGCGCGAGTGTTCGTTGTCGACCGCGAAGGCTTGATGACTTCAGATCAGGAGTGGCAGCGTGATTTCCAGCGCCGCCTGGCGCATGACCCGTCGCTGGTCGCCGAGTGGAATGGCCAGGGCCTGGAAGAAACCATTGCCCAGATGAAGCCGACGGTATTGATTGGTGTGTGTGGCCAGCGCGGTATCTTTACCGAGCAGGTAGTGAAAACCATGCACGCAGGCTGCGAGCACCCGGTCATCATGCCGCTCTCCAACCCGACTTCTCAGGCAGAAGCGGTGCCCGAAGATGTGATTCGCTGGACCGATGGTCAGGCGTTGGTCGCTACCGGCAGCCCCTTTGCACCGGTGGTGTATAACGGCCGTACGTATCCGATTGCTCAGTGCAACAATGCGTATATCTTCCCGGGTATTGGGTTAGGCGTAATTGCCGCCAACGCGAACCGGATTACCGACGAGATGCTGATGAGCGCTTCGCGGGCGCTGGCGCGTGAAGCGCCGATCGTTAAAGAGGGCAGAGGCGCATTGTTGCCGCCGCTTTCGCGTATTCGGGAAATCAGCCAGTCGATTGCCTTCGAAGTTGCCGCCACCGCCCAACATAATGGCGTTGCGTTGACGACCAGCGGCACCAAGCTACGTGAAGCTATCGAGAAAGCGAGCTGGTCGCCTGAGTATCGTACCTATCGTCGCCGTGCCGTTTAAGGAATAGGCAAAAAAAAGCCCCCACCGAGGTGGGGGCATGCAAGCATTGGTAGGTATTACTTAGGCTGCGCCGATCATTTTGCGCAGCACGTAGTGAAGGATACCACCGTGGCGGTAGTAAGCCAGCTCGTTGACCGTATCAATTCTGCACTTGGCATCAACGGTACGTTCGTTATCACCGTTTTTGATCACGACCTGGACCGTTTTGCCGGGGCTTAAATCACTTAATCCCGCAATCGATACTTCCTCATCACCGGTTAATCCCAGCGTTTCACGCGTCTCACCTTCCGGGAATTGCAGCGGTACCACGCCCATGCCGATCAGGTTGGAGCGGTGGATACGCTCGAACGACTCGGCAATGACGGCGCGCACGCCCAACAAGCGTGTTCCTTTGGCGGCCCAGTCGCGCGAAGAGCCGGTGCCGTACTCTTTACCGGCAATCACGACAAGCGGCGTGCCTGCTTCCTGGTATTTCATGGCGGCATCGTAAATCGACATCTGCTCGCCGCTGGGCACATAGCGGGTTTCACCCCCGACCACGCCATCCAGCATCTCGTTTTTGATACGCACGTTGGCGAAGGTGCCGCGCATCATGACTTCATGATTACCCCGGCGCGAGCCGTAGGAGTTGAAGTCGACCGGTTTCACTCCATGCTCCTGCAAGTAGCGGCCTGCGGGGCTATCCGGTTTGATAGCGCCGGCGGGTGAAATATGGTCGGTGGTTACCGAGTCGCCCAACATGGCGAGAACGCGGGCATTGCTCACATCTTCGATGGGGTCGGGTTCGCGGCCCATACCTTCGAAGAAAGGCGGGTGCTGAATGTAGGTAGATTCAGGCCACTGATAAACCTGGCTTTCGGATACGTTAATCGCCTGCCATGTTTCATCGCCTTCAAATACCTCGCCGTATTCTTTACGGAACATCTCGGTATTTACTTTTTCAACGGCTTCGGCAATTTCGGCTTGAGACGGCCAGATATCTTTTAGATAAACCGGGTTGCCGTCATTGTCTTCGCCCAAGGGGTCTTTGGTTAAATCGCGCTGAACGTTGCCTGCCAGCGCATAGGCAACTACCAAGGGGGGCGAGGCGAGCCAGTTGGTTTTGACCAGCGGGTGAACACGGCCTTCGAAGTTACGGTTGCCCGAAAGTACCGAGGCCACGGTTAAATCACCCTTGTTGACGGCTTTCTCAATCGCCTCAGGCAGCGGGCCTGAGTTACCGATACACGTTGTGCAACCATAACCGACCAGGTTAAAGCCTAAAGCGTCTAGATCTTCGTTCAAGTTGGCCGCCGCCAGATAATCGGTGACCACCTTGGAGCCTGGGGCCAGCGAGGTTTTCACCCAAGGCTTGGTAGCCAGGCCTTTTTCTCGCGCTTTGCGAGCCAGAAGGCCAGCAGCCATCATGACGCTAGGGTTAGACGTATTGGTGCACGAGGTGATGGCGGCAATGACCACAGCGCCTGGATCAAGGCTAAAGGCCTGATCGCCAATCGTGACGTCCTGGCTATTGGCATGCTTGAAATTACCTTCAAGGCTGCGCTCAATGCCTACGGCCGCTTGCCCACCTTCTGAGTCGAACTTGCCTTTTTCCGTGGTGGGCTGAGCCTTGGCATCTTCCTGCATGATTTTATCAAAAGCCGCGGCCATATCTTTTAGGGCAACGCGGTCCTGCGGGCGTTTGGGCCCCGCAAGGCTTGCTTCCACTTCCGTCATGTCAAGCTGTAGGGTATCGGTGAACACCGGCTCGTCGCCAGGCTCACGCCACAGCCCCTGGGTTTTGCTATAGGTTTCTACCAGCGCGACCTGCTCATCTTCGCGGCCGGTTAAGCGCATATAGTTCAGCGTTTCATCATCGACCGGGAAGAAACCACAGGTGGCGCCGTATTCGGGTGCCATGTTGGCAATCGTCGCGCGGTCGGCAAGGGGCAGGTCTTTGAGGCCGTCGCCGTAGAATTCGACAAACTTACCCACAACGCCTTTTTTGCGCAGCATTTCGGTAACGGTCAGTACCAGATCCGTCGCGGTAATGCCTTCACGCAGCTTGCCGGTCAGTTTGAAGCCGATCACTTCGGGAATCAGCATGGAGACCGGCTGGCCAAGCATGGCTGCTTCGGCTTCGATACCGCCTACACCCCAGCCGAGTACGCCAAGGCCGTTGATCATGGTGGTATGAGAGTCGGTGCCTACCAGGGTATCCGGGTAGGCAAAGGTGGTGCCATCTTCTTCTTTGGTCCACACGCTGCGGCCCAAATACTCAAGGTTGACCTGGTGGCAGATACCGGTGCCGGGCGGCACCACGCTGAAGTTATTGAAGGCCTGCTGGCCCCAGCGCAGAAACTCGTAGCGTTCACGGTTGCGCTGCATCTCAATGTCGACGTTCTCTTCAAACGCCGTGGCATTACCAAACTTGTCGACCATGACCGAGTGGTCGATTACCAGATCAACCGGAGAAAGAGGATTGATGCGAGCGGGGTCTTCGCCGAGCTTTTCTACCGCTGCGCGCATGGAGGCTAAATCGACCACGCCGGGTACGCCGGTAAAATCCTGCATTAATACGCGAGCCGGGCGGTAGCCGATTTCACGGCTGGATTTGCCCTCTTTCTGCCAGTCGACCAGCGCCTGCATATCTTCCTGGTCAACGCTTTCGTCATCGGCAAAACGCAGCTGGTTTTCGAGTAGAATCTTTAGCGTCTTGGGAAGCCGGTCAATATTGCCAAGCGCGTCGGCGGCTTTGGGAAGGCTATAGTAGCGGTACTGCTGGCTACCCACATCCAGCGTTTGCAGTGTATCGGGTGTATTACTCATGCCTTTCTCCTCTTATTGCGTTGCGCGGCATTTCGCTTAGCGCGACGGTCACTGTCTTCCTTTTTAGTATGGCTTACATAGTAGTAGGACATGGGTGTTTATAAAGGCTGATTCAAGGTGTCTTCGCCTAATAGCCAACGCTTAACCTTGCAATCGCTTGTACTTGGCGCCATTTCAGGCAAACTCTCTGCGACTTTATCAGCTAGATTTTACAAGGTGGTGTCATGGAAACGCGTCATGAACGTTTGATTATTCTTGGTTCCGGCCCGGCGGGATACACAGCGGCCGTGTATGCAGCACGGGCTAACTTAAAGCCCCTGCTGATTACCGGAATGCAGGCGGGTGGCCAGTTAACCACCACGACAGACGTTGATAACTGGCCAGGCGATGACCAAGGGGTACAAGGCCCTGAGCTAATGGAGCGGATGAAAGCGCACGCCGAGCGTTTTAATACCGAAGTGCTGTTCGATCATATCAATGAAGTCAGCCTGGATGAGAAGCCGTTTACCCTCAAGGGCGACAGCGGCATCTACACCTGTGACGCGTTGATTGTGGCAACCGGTGCCAGCGCGCGTTATATCGGCCTGCCGTCTGAACAGCAGTTTATGGGCCAGGGCGTTTCGGCGTGTGCAACTTGCGACGGATTTTTCTATCGTAACCAGGAAGTCATCGTGGTTGGCGGCGGCAATACGGCGGTGGAAGAAGCGCTGTATCTTTCCAATATCGCCTCGAAAGTTACCCTGGTACACCGTCGCGATTCGCTGCGTGCCGAAAAGATCCTGCAGGATAAGCTGTTCGAAAAAGTCGAGGCGGGCACCATTGCGCTTGAGTGGTTCCAGGAAATTGATGAGGTGCTGGGCGATAACACAGGCGTTACCGGCGTACGCTTGAAATCAACGCTGGACGGCACGGTAAAAGAAATTCAGGCCCCAGGGCTCTTTATTGCCATTGGCCATCATCCCAATACCGGCATTTTTGAAGGCCAGCTGGTAATGAACGGTGGCTATATCAAGGTGAATTCAGGGCTTGAAGGTAATGCCACTGCAACCAGCGTGCCCGGTGTGTTTGCCTGTGGCGACGTGATGGATCATATCTATCGCCAAGCGATTACCTCTGCGGGTAGCGGCTGTATGGCGGCGCTGGATGCCGAGCGTTATCTGGACGGTATCGCCTAGCGCTAACAGTCGATAGGCGCTTCGACCACCCTGGCCCGGCCTAGCACGCTGAGTACCAGATCTGCCCCTTGCGTGCGACCGGCTGCGTGCCGGGGGCAGATCGAAAACGTACTGTTAAATCCCGTGGCATGCCCAAGCGACGTGTATTTGATCCGCGCATGGCCGTTTTTGCTCACGTCCACACCGCTGGTGGGCGGAAACAGCCGCACGATCTCGTCCTGACTGATATCTCGCGTCTTATCGCCATTGACGATCATCAGCTCGCCGCTCCAGTCGCTTAGACAGGTGCTGTAATTGGTACTGGCCGGGCACAGCGTTATATCCCCTCGCTGAGTAATTGCCGTACTTCGGGCCAGTGACAGCGCGCTTTGCAGCCGGTTTACTTCACTCGTGACCGCTGTGCGCTCGCCTAATGACTGAAAACGTGGCACACCCCAAACCGCCAGCGCGCCTACCAACACCAGCACAACCAGCAGTTCGATAAGGGTAAATCCTCTCGCCCTGAGCGGATATTCGGTATGGCGATGCGTCATGTACTCTCCCTGTCGCTTGACCTGCCCAATCTCCTCGCTATGCTCATCGTCCTATCCGGCCTGTGTGTCGGCCATTAAGCAAGCCAAAGCAGGCAACGTGAGTGAGCGATTTTCTAATTATTGGCGGCGGTGTTATCGGCATGCTGACCGCGCTTCAGTTAGCCGATGCCGGTCAGCACGTCACGATTATTGAGCGTGGCACCTGTGGCAAAGAAGCCTCCTGGGCGGGTGGCGGCATTGTATCACCGCTTTATCCGTGGCGTTATGCGCCGCCCATCTCGCAGCTTTCACGCTGGTCAGAAGGAGCGTACCCGACCCTGGCACTGCGTTTACTTGAAGAGACCGGCATCGACCCCGAGTACCGCCAGAAAGGCCTGCTCTATTTAAATGTCGATGACGAGGAGCGCGCGCTAGGCTGGGCGCGCCAGGTGGGTAAGCCTCTGGTGCAGGTAGATGCCGATTTCGTGCATCAAAAAGAGCCTGACGTTGCCATTACCCATGAAAATGCGCTGTGGATGCCCACCTTGGGCAGCGTACGAAACCCAAGGCTTGGTCAGGCGTTACGCGCCAAATTACTCACCATGCCGAGGGTGACGCTACAGGAACACTGCGAGATGCACGACTTTCTACGTCGTGATGGAGTAGTGGTCGGCGTTAACACCTCGCAAGGAGCCTTTGAAGCCGGGCGGCTGGTGGTGTGCGGTGGCGCGTGGAGCGCGAAGCTACTGCCAACCCTTGACGTGCACCTGCCGGTACGCCCAGTGAAAGGCCAGATGATTGCCTACCAGACGCCCCCAGGACTTGTGCAGCGGGTGGTGCTGAAAGACGGCCGCTATGTGATTCCACGTAGCGATGGTCTGCTGCTGGTCGGCTCTACGCTGGAAGAGGCGGGGTTTGATAAAACCACCGATGCAGAGGCGCTGGCTTCATTAAAGCAAAGCGCCGAGCGTATCGTGCCGGCGCTGGCAAGCTGCCCGGTTGCCTACCACTGGGCGGGCCTGCGCCCCGGCTCACCTGACGGCATTCCGTTTATCGGTGCACTCCCAGAGCAGCCCAATGTGTTTGTTAACGCCGGGCACTACCGTAATGGGCTAGTGTTGGCGCCAGCCTCTACCCATTTGCTGGCCGATCAGCTGCTTGGCCGGGAGCCGTTAATTGACCCAGCGCCTTTCCTGCCGACCCGGGCGCACTTGGGAGGCTAAGCGCCGCCGTTTTTATCCTGCTGCTCCTGAAAGTAGCGGTCGCGATGGGCGCTTGAGCAGAACCACTGCTCATGGTCGCGCAGCGCCTCGGTTTCCGGCACATGGACATCACACCAGCGGCAGCGCACCATCTGGCCGCCCTCGTGACGTTTTAAAGCGCCATGCTGCTCATCACGGGCAAGTTTATGCTGGCGATACATGCCGTAAAGCTTCAGACCGACATAGAACAGTACGGCGAAAATAATTAAGCGAATGATCAACAGGTTCATCCTTATAGGCCCTCCTAAGCGGAGATGAAGTGATCAATGCCGGTGCGGGCTTTGCCAGCAGGCGGTCCTTGCGGGACAATGCATTGACGTGACAATGTTCCAAAGATTCTCAAGAGATTTTAACGCCCATGCAAGACTTAACGCTGGTAATGGCCCAACTCGATCCGCTTGTCGGGGATATTCCCGGCAATGCGGCGCGTGCTATTGAAGCTGTGCGCGAAGCGCGCATTGAGCATGGGGCGGATATCGTTATCTTCCCTGAGCTTTTTTTATCTGGCTACCCGCCGGAAGATTTACTGCTACGCCCCTCTATGGAGACCCGGCTGCGCGAAGCGCGGGCCAAAATGGCTGAAAAAGTCGCTCGCGACGTATTGGTCATCATAGGCTATCCCGGCGTGCGCGAAGGCAAGCGCTATAACCTGGCGGGCGTGCTGTATAACGGCCAGTGGGAAGCCGAATATGCCAAGCAGGCGCTGCCCAACTATCAGGTATTCGATGAGCAGCGCTATTTCACCCCAGGCACTGAGCCGCTGGTGTATGAGCATAAAGGCGCCAAGCTCGGGCTGCTGATTTGCGAAGACCTGTGGGAAAGCGAGCCGGTACGCTCCGCAACGGCCGCTGGGGCGGAAGTACTTATCAGCCTGAACGCTTCCCCTTACCACCAGGACAAGCCGGGTGAGCGACTACGCCTGCTGGAGCTGCGTGCCCAGGACGTCAAACGGCCAATTATTTATGTCAACACGATTGGCGGCCAGGATGAGCTGGTATTTGACGGCGGCTCCAAGTGCGTGGATGCCAATGGCGAGCTAAAGGTTCTCGCCCCGTATTGGCAGGCAGGCCTGATGCCGGTGCAACTGCTGCAGACCAGCGCGTCTACCTGGGAGCCCCAGGCCGGTGAAATCGAACCGGATGTAGAGCCGGAAGAGAGCCTTTACTGCGCGCTGGTAACGGGGCTTCGCGATTACGTCAATAAAAGTGGCTTTGAAGGCGTGGTGTTGGGGCTTTCCGGCGGTATCGACTCAGCGCTGTCCCTGGCAATTGCTGTAGATGCGTTGGGGCCGCAGCGGGTGCAGGCGGTGATGATGCCGTATCATTACACTGCGGATATTTCGAAGCAGGACGCCGCCCAGCAGGCGGAAATGCTTGGCGTGCATTACGAAGTGATGCCCATCGAGCCTATGGTTGATGCCTTTATGGCGACGCTTTCGGAAAGCTTCGCCGGCACCGAGCGCGATACTACTGAAGAGAACCTTCAGTCGCGTTGCCGGGGTGTGCTGTTGATGGCGCTATCCAACAAGAAGGGCCTGATGGTGCTGACCACCGGCAACAAGAGTGAAATGGCGGTGGGCTACGCTACGCTCTACGGCGATATGGTGGGTGGCTACAATGCGCTCAAGGATGTCTATAAAACCTGGGTCTACCGTTTGGCTAGCTGGCGCAACACCCAGTCTCCGGCGATCCCTGAGCGCGTTATTGAGCGCCCACCCAGCGCAGAGTTGGCGCCCGGCCAGCAGGATAGCGATTCATTGCCGGATTACGACGTGCTCGACGCCATCCTGTTGAGCTACATCGAAGGCGATATGAGCGCTGAAGCGATTATTGCCGCCGGTTTTGACGCTGAAGACGTTTACCAGGTGGTCAAACTGGTAGACCGCTGCGAGTACAAGCGTCGGCAGGCCCCGGTTGGCGTGCGGGTAACATCGCGCGGTTTCGGACGCGACCGCCGCTACCCGATCGTTAACGGCTGGCAGCCGGGCGACTAAGCATAGCGCCAGATCCAACGCAAAAGGCTCCTGCGTCATTCTTTATAGCAGGAGCCTTTTTATATTATGGCGGGTAGTGATAGGGGGTTAGAAGCTTTCCCATTCAGGTTCTGGTTGGCGCTGGGCAGAGCTCAGGGCTGGCTGGCGTACTACAGGTGGCGCAGCTGGCGCTAGGTGTTGAGTAGCCGGTTGAGTCGTTTTGGGTGCAGCTTTAGGAAGTTTAAACGCTTCCATCATTTGCAGCAGCTGGCGGGCGTTCTGGCGCAGGTTGGAGGCGGACTTGGCGCTTTGATCCACCAACGCTGCGTTCTGCTGGGTCACTTGATCCATCTCGGTAACGGCCTGGCCGACTTCCTGTACGCCGGCGCTCTGTTCGGCGCTTGCGTTACTGATCTCCTGCATGATGGTGGTCACGCGATCAATCGCCGCCACGATCTCTTCTGTAGATTTGCTTGCTTCTTCGGCGCGCTGGTTGCCGTGCTTGACGCGGTCTAGATTGCTGGCGATCAGTTGATTGATTTCGCGAGCGGCCTCCGCGCTGCGCTGGGCAAGGTTGCGTACCTCTTCGGCTACCACGGCGAAGCCTCGGCCATGCTCGCCTGCTCGGGCCGCCTCAACGGAGGCATTGAGCGCCAGAATGTTGGTCTGGAAGGCGATAGAATCAATGGTCGAGGTAATGCCGGCGATTTCCTGAGAGCTCTGGTTCAGCTCGTTCATGGTATCCACTACCTGATGTACCGCATCACCGCCTTTGGTAGCGAGCTGTGAAGCGCTTTGCGCTTCCTGGCTTGCCTGTTCGGAATTTTCCGCGTTGAGTTTTACCGTGCTGTTGAGCTGCTCCATGGCGGAAGCCGTTTCGGCAAGGGCGCTAGCCTGCTGTTCGGTGCGTGATGATAGGTCGTTGTTGCCTTCCGCGATCTGTTCGCTATTGGATGCCACTGCTTCCGCCGAAGCGCGCACCTGGGTAACAATGGTTTGTAGCTGCTGGGCCATGGCCACCTGAGAAGCCATGATGCTGCGCGTGTCGCCTTTTTTGAGCTGCCCTTTGGTGGTTAGCTCACCCCGTCCGATAGCGTCGGCAAAGGCTTTGACTTCATGCGGCTCGGCGCCCAGCTCGCGCAGCAATTGACGGGAGAGAAACATTGCAATCAAGCCACCCACCAGCAGCGCAAACAGCGTCAAACCCAGCATCAGCATTTGAAAGCCCGACGCGGTTGCACGTGCCTCTGACGTGCTGACATCGTTGAGTCGAGTCTGGATGTCGATAAACTGATTGATACGATTTAACCACTCGCTATAGGCAGGCCCTGCCTGGTCAAGCATTAGCGTTCGTTCGGCCTCATCAGCGCCTTCATCGTGGGCGTCAATGACCTGCTGGGTCAGGCTGCGGGTAATCACGGCCTGGCGTTCAATCGTATCAAGCAGACTCACCTGCTCGGGCGTGGTCGAGTATTGGTTGATGACCTGCTGCATGCCAGCTGTGGCGGTTTGGTAATCATTTTGCAGGCTTTGTATCTCGGCGCGTAAGGCACTTTGGCGGCCATTGTCCGTCGTCATGACAATATCGCGTAGGGCAATGGCGCGATCATGCACGCTGCCGCGCATATCCACGGCAAATCGCTGCTTGGTGCCATTGATATCATTGATGGCGGTAAGCCCATGATTGATCTGATTGACCTGATAGATACCGATAGTCGTCAGTGCTATCAGCAGTGCCAGTATGGTGGAAAAGGCCAGTATTAGACGCGTACTTATCTTGGCGCCTGCAAAACGGGCGTTTGACGTGAGCATGATCAGTTCCTTGAATGCTGGGAGGACGCTTTTTATTCGGGGTGTGAGGATACTAGTACGCTATTTGTTTTTTGTACAACTATTGATTAATTATTGGTTCGGAACTGGCTATAAACAAAAAACCACGCCGAAGCGTGGTTTTATTCAGAATGACAGGGCTATTAGACAGGGATGAGCGTTGCTCAAGCCGTGCTGAAGGTGTCAGTCAAGATGTTTGGGTACAAAGCGGCCGCCCTGAAGCTGCTCGTGGTCAGGCGCATTTTCGCGCAGTACGGCAAATACTTCGCCAGCCCGGTCGTTCATGCCCAGGCCTTGGTAGCCTTCAACCATGGTGGCCAGTGCATCGCGGGTGGCGTTGGACTCAGGGTAATGCTCAACCACCCAGCGGCCACGTTCCACCGCTGCCAGATAGGCGCCACGCCGCAGGTAGTAGTCAGCCACATGCAGCTCATGGTTGGCTAGTAGCTCGCGCAAATAGACGATGCGCTGCTGAGCATCCGGCGCGTATTCGCTTTGCGGGAAGCGCTGGATCAGCTCGCGGAAATCGTTGTACGCATCACGTGAGGCGCCCAAGTCACGTTTGGAAATATCGATCAGGCGTAAGCGTTCCAGGCTGAAGCGGCCGGCCTGCCAGGCAGAAAGCCCGCGCAGGTAGTAAGCATAATCCGCTTGGGGGTGGTCAGGATGCAGGCGAATGAAACGGCTTGCCGCCGCCCGGGCTTCTTCCCAGTCGCTGTTTTCATAGTAGGCGTAGACCAGCTCTAGCTGCGCTTGCTCGGCATGAGGGCCGAAAGGATAGCGGGTATCCAGTGCTTCAAGCCGCTCGATCGCAATTGGGTAACGGTTGCTATCCAGCGCCGTGCGCGCCAGTTCGTAAAGCTCGCGCTCTTGCACCCCGGCAAATTCATCTTGCTCTTCATCAGGTGTTGTATCGTTACTGGCGCAGCCTGCCAGAAGGGCAAGGCTTAAAGCTAGGGCACCAAAGCGGTTGGCAGCAGAAAAAACGCGCATCATCATCCTCGTTGCAAACAAGCCTCAATCACCGAAAAGCGACGATGGCCATGATAGAATAGGTCACAGTAAGCCCACTATAAATCACCTCGACGCAAAACGCAGGCTTAGCAGCGTATTGTCGGGTGTTGTTAAAGGAAGTAACGTCATGCCCCGGATAGTTGAAGCCATGCAACGTGTACCTGCGACGCTCGCAGGTGCGCGTTTTGACCAAGCGGCGGCGGAGTTGTTCAGTGATTACTCTCGCGAGCGATTAAAAGCATGGATCAACGCGGGTGAGCTGACCGTGGACGGCGTACAAACCAAACCGAAAGCGAAGCTGCACGGCCATGAAGTGCTGTTGTTGAAAGCGACCATCGAAGAAGATCGGCGCTTTGAAGCCCAGGATATACCGCTGGATATTGTCTATGAAGATGATGCGGTGATGGTTATCAACAAGCCTGCCAATATGGTCGTGCATCCCGCGGCCGGTAACCCGGACGGCACCTTGCTCAACGCGCTGCTTTACCATCAATCTACGCTTGCCGAGGTGCCGCGCGCCGGGATTGTTCACCGTCTGGATAAAGACACCACTGGCTTGATGATGGTGGCTAAAACCATTCAGGCGCAAACCGTGCTGGTCGAACAGCTTCAGGCACGTAGCGTATCGCGCCAGTACGACGCGGTGGTGATTGGTAAGCCTGTGGCAGGCAGTACCATCGATGCACCTATTGGTCGGCATCCGAAAGATCGCAAACGTCAGGCGGTCACTAACTCGGGCAAGCCTGCCGTGACTCACTTTCGCGTGGTCGAGCGGTTTCGCGCCCATACCCATGTGCGCTGCCAGCTGGAAACCGGGCGTACGCACCAGATTCGCGTGCATATGGCCCACGCCCGTTACCCGTTGATTGGCGACCCGCTTTACAGTGGCCGCGCCAGACTGCCGCCAGGTGCGGCCGGGCCGCTCAAGGAAATCCTGCGGGAATTCCCTCGCCAGGCGCTGCATGCTCGCAAGTTAAGCTTTGTGCATCCGGTCAGTGGTGAAACGCTCACTTTTCATGCCGACCTGCCCGATGATCTACTAATGTTGTTGGACTACCTGCGCGAAGACAATGAGACCATGCGATGAGTGATGCCATCGATTTACGCCCCACACTGCTGATTCCTGACTGGCCTGCGCCCGCAAGCGTGCGGGCCTTTGTTACCACGCGGGAAACAGGCCCCAGCCAGAATGATTTTGCGGCGTTTAATACGGCCGCCCACGTTGGCGATAATGCTGAACATGTCGCTCTTTGCCGACGGCTGATGCAAAAAGAGATAGGCGACGAGCGCCCGTTGTTATGGCTGAATCAGACCCACGGCGCACGTGTGCAGCAGGGTTATCAGGCCGATACGCCAGAGGCGGATGCGGCCGTTGCCACCTCCGATGAGTATGCTTGCGTGGTACTCACAGCGGACTGCCTGCCGGTCATGTTCTGCAATCGTGCCGGAACCCAGGTGGCGGTGGCTCACGCCGGTTGGCGAGGCCTGGCGGGGGGCGTTTTGGAAGCCACGGTTGCGGCCATGAATACCGAGCCCGGCGATATTCTTGTTTGGCTGGGGCCAGCGATTTCCAATGCCCAGTTTGAAGTGGGGCCAGAAGTGTACGGCGCGTTTGTGGCTGTTCACCCTGAAACCGCAGAGGCGTTTGACCATAGCCCTTACCGGATGGGCCACTATATGGCCGACTTGTATCGGCTGGCGCGGTTTCGCCTGGAGGCGCTCGGGATCGAGCATATTAGCGGCGGGCACTTCTGCACGGCGTGTGAGTCGCGCTTTTACTCCTACCGGCGTGATGGCGGTACCACGGGGCGCATGGCGAGCGTGATCTGGATCAACAAATAAACTTGCTGAGTATTATCTGCTCTTGAAAACGCCAGAAATGACGCCATTTAACTTGTCAAGCTAATAGTGATTAGCACGTTAACCGACATGTTATTGGGCCACGCCGTGCGTCCGAACGCAGGGCTACCCCAGGAGGCTCGCTATGCGTTTTGATAAGTTTACTGCCAAGCTTCAGGCTGCCATTGCCGAAGCGCAATCACTGGCCGTGGGTCGCGGTCATAATCAACTAGATCCCTCTCATCTTCTCCTCGCTCTGCTGGATACCAAAGACACGGGCATTAAAGCGCTGATCGAAAAGGCCGAGGGCTCAAGCTCGCGCCTGCGCGATGGGTTAGTGCAGCAGTTGGATAACTTGCCCAAGGTGGGCCAGTTCGATGGTGAAGTGCAGCCCTCGCGGGATTTTATCAAGCTATTCAATCTAACCGACCGTGAAGCGCAAAAGCGCGGCGATCAGTTCATTGCCAGTGAACTGGTGCTGCTGGCCGGGTTAGAAATGAACGGCCCGCTTACCAAACTGATGAAAGACGCGGGGCTTAGCCGCAAGTCACTCGAAGCGGCGATTAATAGCCTGCGCGGCGGCGCCAGTGTCGATGACCCGAATGCGGAAGATCAGCGTGAGGCGCTCAATAAGTACACCCTTGATCTTACCCAGCGGGCCCTGGACGGCAAACTCGATCCGGTGATTGGCCGTGACGAAGAGATTCGCCGCACTATCCAGGTGCTTCAGCGGCGCACCAAAAATAACCCTGTCTTGATTGGCGAGCCTGGGGTGGGTAAAACCGCCATTGTTGAGGGCTTGGCACAGCGTATCGTCAACGGCGAAGTGCCCGAAGGCTTAAAAGGCAAACGGGTGCTGTCGTTGGATATGGGGTCACTGCTGGCGGGCGCCAAGTTCCGCGGTGAGTTCGAGGAGCGCCTGAAAGCGGTGCTTAAAGAGCTTTCTCAGGAAGAAGGCCGGGTCATTCTGTTTATCGATGAGCTGCACACCATGGTGGGGGCCGGTAAGGCGGAAGGCGCCATGGACGCGGGCAATATGCTCAAACCCGCGCTTGCCCGCGGCGAGCTCCACTGCGTCGGCGCCACTACGCTGGATGAGTATCGCAAATATATCGAAAAAGATGCGGCTCTTGAGCGTCGTTTCCAGAAAGTGTTGGTCGATGAACCGACAGAAGAAGATACCGTGGCAATTCTGCGTGGCTTAAAAGAGCGCTATGAAGTGCACCACGGTGTGGATATCACTGACTCGGCGATTATTGCCGCGGCGAAGCTGTCTACTCGCTATATCACCGACCGGCAGTTGCCCGATAAGGCCATCGACCTGATTGATGAGGCCGCCTCGCGGATTCGTATGGAGCTTGATTCCAAGCCCGAAGCGATGGACCGCCTGGATCGGCGTTTAATCCAGCTCAAGATGGAGCGCGAGGCGCTTAAGAAGGAAACCGACGAAGCCACCAAGAAGCGCTTGGAAGCGCTCAACAATCAGATTCATGAGTTCGAGCGTGAATACGCCGACCTGGATGAAATCTGGAAGGCCGAAAAAGCCAGCATCCAGGGCTCAGCGCAGTTCAAAGCTGATTTGGAACAGGCGCGTCTTGATCTGGAGCAGGCCCGTCGGCAGGGCGATTTAGGGCGTATGTCGGAAATCCAGTACGGCAAAATTCCCGAGCTGGAAAAGAAAATTGCCGAAAGCGGTGAAGGCGAAGCGGATACCGCAAGCCACCAGCTGCTGCGCTCCAACGTCACTGAAGAGGAGATCGCCGAGGTTGTTTCGCGCTGGACCGGGATTCCGGTTTCCAAGATGCTCGAAGGCGAGCGCGATAAATTACTGCGGATGGAAGACGCCCTGCATGAACGGGTGATCGGCCAAAATGAAGCGGTTGAAGCGGTGGCCAACGCCGTGCGCCGCTCTCGGGCGGGCTTGTCCGATCCCAACCGGCCTAACGGTTCGTTCCTGTTCTTGGGCCCCACCGGGGTTGGTAAAACCGAGCTATGTAAGTCATTGGCCAATTTCCTGTTCGACACCGAGGAGGCCATGGTGCGTATCGATATGTCGGAATTCATGGAGAAGCACTCCGTGGCCCGTCTGATCGGTGCGCCTCCTGGCTATGTAGGTTACGAAGAGGGCGGCTACTTGACCGAGGCGGTGCGCCGTAAGCCTTACTCCGTGCTCTTGCTGGATGAGGTGGAAAAAGCCCATCCGGATGTTTTCAATATCTTGCTTCAGGTATTGGAAGATGGCCGGTTAACCGATGGTCAGGGGCGCACGGTGGATTTCCGCAATACCGTGATCGTGATGACCTCCAACATGGGCTCGGACATCATTCAGCGCATGGGTGGTGACGTCAGTGCTGATAAAGACAATGACTATGAAAACATGAAAAACATGGTCATGGAGGTGGTGGGTAATCACTTCCGCCCCGAGCTGATCAACCGCATTGACGAAGTGGTGGTCTTCCATGCTTTGGGCCAAGAGCAAATCCAGGCAATTGCGGGTATTCAGTTGGAGCGCTTGCGAGCCCGTTTGGCTGAGCACGATTTAGGCCTTGAGGTAAGCGATGACGCCATGGCACAGCTGGCCGTGGTGGGGTTTGACCCCGTGTATGGCGCGCGGCCACTTAAACGCGCTATTCAAAGCCGGCTTGAAAACCCGCTGGCGCAAGATCTGCTGGCCGGCAAATTCTCACCGGGAGATACCATCCGGGTGAGCGCTGTTGAAGGCAAGCTTGCGTTCAATATCTAAACAGCCCTGGTTATAACCATATGCCCCGTTAGGCTTTGCCGACGGGGCTTTTTTATCTCAAATCGCTTCTTTGCACATTCATCGGGCATTGATGGTTGACATGCTAGAAGGCTAATGGAATCTTATCAGTTCCTGATTTGCGGGCGCGGACCTGACGGGTAACCCCTTTTTCCCGCGCGAAGGGTAGGCTAACGCCTTTACCCGCCGAAGGACTTCCGGGTTTGAGCCAACCGCTCGACCTGGCCAACGCCCCGACGCGGCAATCCGCCGTGATAAGGGAGTGGCTGATTTATATCGTCATAAATCGGTGCTCTCAGAGAGTGCAGGCCCTAACCGGGCCGTATGCCAGGGTTTGGCATCAGGTGCCGGCATGGGCCGGCAGCGGCATACCGCCGCACTCGACACTGCAGGATGTCCTGCGGATCGCACTCGAGACCTCTAGGGGAGAAATACAGTGGAACTGCTTTCCGGCGCAGATATGATCGCCCGCTTCTTGAAAGATGAGGGCGTTGAGTACATTTATGGTTATCCCGGCGGTGCGGCGCTGCATATTTATGATGCGCTGTTCCGCCAAGACAGCGTGAAGCACATTCTTGTGCGTCACGAGCAGGCTGCCACTCACGCAGCCGACGGTTACGCCCGTGCTTCGGGTAAACCCGGCGTAGTGCTGGTTACCTCCGGACCCGGCGCTACGAATGCCGTTACCGGTATTGCCACCGCCTACATGGATTCGATTCCCATGGTGGTGCTGTGTGGTCAGGTAGCGAGCCATCTGATCGGTGAAGATGCCTTCCAGGAAACCGATATCGTGGGCGTCACTCGGCCGATCGTGAAGCATAGCTTCTCGATTCGCCACCCGTCTGAAATCCCGGAAGTGCTTAAAAAGGCGTTTTACCTTGCCTCGACGGGACGCCCTGGTCCGGTGGTGGTGGATATTCCCAAGGATATGACTGCGCCCACCGAGCGCTATGAGTACGTCTACCCGAAAAAGGTCAAGCTGCGCTCGTATAACCCGGTGACACGTGGCCATACCGGGCAGATCAAAAAGGCTGTTGAGTTAATGCTCAAAGCCAAGCGCCCGGTATTTTATACCGGTGGTGGTGTGGTGACCGGCAAGGCCAGCGAAGGTTTAACGGATCTGGTTAAACGGCTGGGCTTCCCGATTACCACCACGCTGATGGGCATTGGCGCGTATCCGCAAAGCGATCGTCAAAGCCTTGGCTGGCTAGGCATGCATGGCTCTTATGAGTCCAACATGGCCATGCACCACGCTGATCTGATTGTCGCCATCGGCGCCCGCTTTGATGACCGGGTCACCAACAACACGTCGAAGTTTTGCCCCACGGCGAAAATTATTCATGTCGACGTTGATCCCAGCTCGATCTCCAAAACCGTGCGTGCCGATGTGCCGATCGTCGGGCCTGCCGACAGTGTTATCAATGAGATGATCAGCCTGGTTCAGGGCCATCCTATTGCGCACCCCGAAGCGCTTGCTGAGTGGTGGGAGAAGATCGATGGCTGGCGCACTGAACGCCATGGCAAGCTTTATGAGCCGTCCAAACCGGGTGAGATGTTAAAATCTCAAGAAGTGGTTGAAGCCTTATGCCGGGTGACGCGTGGAGAGGCTTACGTGACGACCGATGTGGGCCAGCACCAGATGTTCGCGGCTCAGTATTACAAGTTTGAGAAGCCTAACCGGCTGATCACCTCAGGCGGTCTTGGCACCATGGGCTTTGGTTTCCCGGCAGCGATGGGGATCAAGCAAAACTTCCCGGATGACGACGTAGTCTGCGTAACCGGTGAAGGCAGTTTCCAGATGATGATGCAGGAACTCTCCACCTGTAAGCAGTACGGCGTGGGCGTTAAAATCCTCAATCTGAACAATGCCTCGCTAGGCATGGTGCGCCAGTGGCAGGACTTGAACTACAAGTCACGCCATGCGCACTCTTATATGGAGTCGCTGCCTGACTTCCATATGTTGATTGAGGCTTACGGGTTTACCGCGATTACCGTCACTACCCAGGATGAGCTTGAACCGGCGCTTGAGCGTGCGTTTGCCAACAAGCACGAACTGGTATTTCTTGACGTGAAGGTGGACCCTTTTGAGCACGTCTATCCGATGCAGGTGCCGTTAGGCTCCATGCGCGACATGCTGCTGTCTAAAACGGAGCGTACCTGATGCGACATATCATCTCGATTCTGTTGGAAAACGAACCGGGTGCGCTGTCACGTGTGGTCGGCCTGTTTTCTCAGCGCAATTTCAACATTGAAACGCTTAACGTAGCGCCGACCGAAGACCCTTCTCTTTCGCGGTTGACGGTAACCACGGTAGGGGATGACCGAGTGATCGAACAGATCACCAAGCATCTTAATAAGCTGATCGATGTAGTGAAGCTTGTCGATCTGACTGAAGGCAACCACATTGAGCGTGAGCTGATGCTGGTGAAGGTCAAGGCACTGGGTGCTGCCCGCGATGAAGTAAAACGCACCGTGGATATCTTCCGTGCGCAGATCGTCGACGTGACGCCGAGCCTTTATACCGTTCAGATTACCGGCGACGCTGCCAAGCTGGATGCTTTCCTGCAGGCCATGGCGCCCGTGGGTATTCTTGAAGTAGCGCGTACCGGGGTTTCCGGTATTGCACGCGGCGACAAGGTGCTTTCGCTTTAAAGCATTGAGTAGCGTTACTGCTGGTTAGACCTTAAGGCACCGTCTTATTAAAGACGGTGCTTTTTTAGTTATCAACGCTCACTAATCGCGGCCCACAGCGCGTCGATAATCGGGTTTTTCAAACGCCGGTTGAGAACGCACAGACCGACATCGTAGTGAGGGAGTTCGGGCTTCACGCTCAATACTCTGACCCGATTGGCGAGCGGGCTGTTATCCAACACGATTTTGGGTACTACGCCCACGCCAAAGCTCAACCCCACCATGCTTACAATAGCCTCATGCCCTGCCACCTGGGCGTAGATGCGTGGGCTTACGCCCATCGCCTTGAACCAGGTGTTGGCATGTTCCCGCGATAGCCCTGCTTCAGAAAGAATCATGGGCACCTGTTGCCACTGTTCGGCGGTCGAGCTTTCGGGAGCGGCAGGTAGCCATTCGCAGGGCGCCGTGGGGGCGATGAACACCAGCGGCGAGCGGGTGAGCGATTTGAACGCCAGAGCGTTGGGAGGAATGCGTGGGCGCGGCGTGATGGCCATGTCATCGTCGCCCTCCATCACTCTTTGCATGGCGTCGGCTGGATCGCCGGTATGCAGTTTCAGTTCGATACCGGGGTGGCGAGTACGCACATCGCTTAACAGCTCGTAAAGGAAGCTATAGCTTGCCGTTACCGAGCAGTAGATGCTGATCTCGCCGCTAAGCTGCGCGGTATTAGCCAGGCGGCGTTTAGTCATCTCCCACTGTTCCAGCGTCTCACGGGCATAATGCTGAAAGTCCAGGCCATGTGCAGTCAGCGTGACGTGACGGTTGTCGCGTTCGAACAACAGCGTGGAAAGTTCACTTTCCAGTTGCTGAATCGAACGACTTAGAGTCGAAGGGCTGACGTGGCAAAGCTCGCTGGCGCGGCCAAAGTGCAGCGTGTCGGAAAGCACTACAAAATGTCTAAGTAGCCGAAAATCCATACAAGTGCCGTTATTTCAAATGATGAAATAGTGTATTGCAAATATGGCGTTTTACGCAAGGTGGCGACTGGCGTAAAGTGGCTTTACGCTTTACCTAGCGCTGCACAAGACGGTGCAGGTGGCCATCAGTGCTGACACGCTTTGACAACGATTCAACTCGATAATGATAAAACCATCTTTGTAGCTTGACGGGGTGCGCTTTGGCGCGCCCCGTTTTGTTTGTGCGCTGTAAGCGTTATTCAATTTACGCTTCCTGATGCAATTGACTGGCTGAGCAATACTCACCGTGTAGAATGAAAGTGTTCACTATTTGTGACTCTATATTAAACGGATGACATCTATGACTCAGGACGCTCGCGATCAAGAGCAAGCTTCGACTGCCTTGCCGGAAACCCAAGACGATCATCATACGGTCGGTAATGAGGATCTTGCTGCCGCTTTCTTACGTGATACAGAAGTCGTCGAAGAGGCCCTGGAAGATGGGAAGAAGATTCGGCGTAAAGGGATTTACCTGCTGCCTAATCTGTTTACCACCTCGGCGCTATTTTCAGGTTTTTTTGCCGTTGTGGCCGGGATTAACGGTGAATTTACGTCTGCCGCCGTCGCTATTTTTATCGCCATGGTGCTGGATGGGCTGGATGGGCGCGTTGCGCGCATGACCAACACCCAAAGTGCTTTTGGCGCCGAATACGACAGCCTTGCCGATATGATCTCGTTTGGTATGGCACCGGCATTAGTAGCCTTCACCTGGATTTTGCAGGATATCGGTAAAACTGGCTGGGTAGTCGCGTTTTTGTATGTGGCTTGTGCGGCACTTCGCTTGGCGCGCTTTAATGTGCAAATTGGCAGTGTCGATAAGAAGTGGTTCATCGGCCTGCCCAGTCCATCAGCGGCAGCGCTAGTAGCCGCGAGCGTTTGGACCTTCCATAGCTTTGACGCCGATGCGTTTGGTTTCAAACTGCTGATGTTGGTAGTAGTGGCCGCCGCTGGCATTCTGATGGTCAGCAATATTCGCTACTACAGCTTCAAGGATCTCGACTTTAAAAAGCCTGTGCCCTTCGTGGTACTGCTGGCCGTTGTGCTCGGGTTTGTCATGATCTCGGTTGAGCCTTCTGTGATGTTGCTTCTACTGTTTGGTGCCTATGTGCTCTCAGGCCCGGTTTATGCGGTTATGCGCAAGGCCAAACCGAAAAGCTGAAAGTTTTTTACGTCTTTTGAAAAAAGCCCTTGCCAATCCGGCAGCGAATCCGTAAAGTACGCATCCGCTGCCGGGGACGCCAAGCGTTACCAGCGGTGAATGAAGGTGAAAACCTTTGGTTTGTCAGGAGGTTAGCGAGATTTACGCCGCTCACTTCACCCGCTAAAAACAGCGGTTGACAAACG